>JAGASB010000069.1 GCA_017621955.1 Clostridia bacterium
CCCTACCAGAAAATCCGCCTATCTTATTTGCTATTACGGGTTTTTTGGTTTTTAAGTCAATGCGAAGTCCTTGCGAAGTGTTGATTAAACTTATTCCGTCTGCACCGCCCTGTTCACACGCTTTTGCTATCGAAACAATATCGGTTACGTTTGGCGTAAGTTTTATAAACACGGGTTTATCGGTTACCTTTTTAACTGCCTTTGTTACGGCTTCCGCATTTTCAGGAAGAGTACCGAAACTCATTCCGCCGTTATGAACGTTAGGACAGCTGATGTTTACTTCAATAATATCAACGTCTTTAACAGCATTTATCTTTTCGCAACAGTGAACGTATTCGTCAATAGAAAATCCACTGATATTTGATATTATCGGTTTACTATACACTTCACGAAGTTTTGGTATTTCGTAAGATATAACCCTATCTATACCTGGGTTTTGAAGTCCGATTGAGTTGATTAGTCCCGACGTGCATTCTGCGATTCTTGGCGTGGGGTTACCAAAACGTGCTTCTTTTGTAGTTCCCTTTATCGATATTGCGCCAAGTATATTTATGTCGTAAATTTCACTAAATTCATAGCCAAACCCGAAAGTTCCACTTGCTGGGATTACGGGATTATCAAGTTTAACTCCGCACAATGAGGTTGAAATATCTACCATATAATTTCCTCCTTTTGAAGAACGGGTCCGTCTTTACATATACGTTTGTTGCCGTATTTGGTTTTACACGAACAGCCCATACAAGCACCGAAGCCACAGCCCATACGCTCTTCAAATGAATATGAACCGTCGCTTGTAGTTGCGTTATATACTGCTTTTAACATCGGTTCGGGACCACAAGTATAAACGTGAGTATATTCGTCTACTTCTTTTAATGCGTCGGTTACAAAACCTTTAACACCAACGCTTCCGTCAGCCGTTGCTACAAGCACGGGCGCACCAAGTTTTTCAAATTCTTCCTTATAAAAAATCTCACTTGCAGTATTAAAACCGATAATTACCGTCGGTTGTTTACCTTGCTCGATAAGTTTTTTACAAAGGTTATATAAGGGCGGAACACCTACCCCACCACCGATTAAAAGTGGTTTTTCACCCGAAAATTCGGTAAAGTATCCGTTGCCAAGTCCGGTTAATATATCAAGTTTTTTACCACCGTCAAAACTTGCCATCTGTTCTGTACCACGCCCAACCACTTTATAAATAATGGTTAGTTTTCCGTCTTCATAATCGCAAACGGATATAGGACGGCGAAGATACAATCCGTCAAGTTCAATATTAACGAATTGACCCGAACGCTCTATTGCGCTAGTATCACCCGATAAGGTCATTTTATAAACCGAATCGGTTAATTTTTCATTAGTTAAAACGGTAAAAATTCCTTTTTTTAACATTTATTCTCCTTTAAAACGAAGTTAGTTGCCTTTTAGCATTTAATATACTTTTGTATATGGCATTTAAGGGATTAGAAACAAGCGTGACGCTTGACCCCCTACTTAGTTGAATTTATGGTATTTGTTTTTTCTTTTATGTTAAGGGACAACTCTTTTCCGAAGTCGTTTTCCCTTAACTATCCCTTTTACAAACTCCTCATATCCCCCTTACCCCTTATTCTTTAAGGGGTACTTTTGGGGTTTAAGTGTTTAGAAACGAGTGTGGCTAGGCTCGACTGCGGAAAAGGGTGAGATAGAACGTCCGTTCATCGAAGTCTTTTTCGCAAAGCAGTAAACGACCTGCAACGATGTTTATAATCACTTAAATAAGGGGTTAGAAACGAGCAAGACAAGGCTCGCGAAGCGTTTTGGGTGAGACTAACCGTCTGGTTGTCGAAATCAAAACGCTAAGCAGTAACGCAGTATTGCGACGTTTATAATCACTTAGGCGTCGATGGTCGAAATGCAGAGTGTAGTTTCTTCCAATACGTCTAACAATACTTTTACAGTGTCGAGAGCAGTAAAGATTGTAACGTTGTTTTCAACGGCGGCACGGCGAATTTGATATCCGTCGTTTGCTGCGCCAACAGCGTTTACGTCCCTTGTGTTTATAACGTAGGTAACGTAACCTTTACGGATTGAATCTAAAATTTCTTCGCTTCCTTCACTAATTTTTGCCTTAACTCTTGTTCTTATACCATTTTCTTTCAAGAATTTTGCAGTTCCAACAGTTGCTTCAATGTTAAAGCCAAGGTTATAGAATCTTCTAACAAGCGGAAGTGCTTCTTCTTTATCGCTATCTGTTACAGATACAAGCAACGTGCCGTAATTCATTACGTTCATACCCGATGCTTGTAGTGCCTTATAAAGCGCCCTATTAAGTTTATCATCATAACCGATTGCTTCGCCCGTTGACTTCATTTCGGGTGAAAGGTATGCGTCAAGACCTTTAAGTTTATTGAATGAGAATGCAGGTGCTTTAACGTACCAACGTTTCTTTTCTTTTGGATAAACTTCAGTTATACCTTGCTCTTTAAGGCTCTTTCCAAGAATTACTCTCGTACCGATATCTGCAAGTGAGTATCCCGTTGATTTTGAAAGGAACGGAACTGTTCTTGACGACCTTGGATTTACTTCAATTACATATACGTCTTCGTTTTTATCGACAATAAACTGAATATTGTATAAGCCTTTTATGCCTATTCCAAGACCAAGTTTTTTGCCGTATTCAATTATGGTTTGTTTTGCTTTATCGCTTACTGAGAACGTGGGATATACGCTTATGCTATCGCCTGAGTGAATACCCGTTCTCTCGATAAGTTCCATTATACCTGGAATAAATACGTCTTTTCCGTCACAAACGGCATCTATTTCAAGTTCTTTACCTACGATATATTTATCGACAAGTATGGGGTGATCTTCGCTGATGTCAACTGCTGTTTTTAGGTATTGACGTAAGCCTTGTTCATTGCCGACAATTTGCATTGCCCTACCACCTAAAACATAAGACGGACGAACTAATACGGGATATCCGATTTGCTCAGCAACCTTTACGCCGTCTTCAACGCTGAACACCGCTTGTCCCTTAGGTTGCGGAATTCCAAGCTTGGTCATAATTTTTTCAAACGCATCTCTATCTTCGGCATTGTTGATTGCTTCACAATCAGTGCCGATAAGTTTTGCGCCACGTTCCATAATTGATTCAGCAAGGTTGATTGCAGTTTGTCCACCAAGTGAAGTTATTACGCCCATCGGGTTTTCAAACTCAATTACGTTCATAACGTCTTCTGCGGTAAGTGGTTCAAAATAAAGTTTGTCACTTACGGTATAGTCGGTTGAAACGGTTTCGGGGTTGTTGTTTATAATTATTGCTTCAAGTCCACTTTCTTTTATGGTCTTAACAGAGTGAACGGTAGAATAGTCAAACTCTACGCCTTGACCGATTCTTATAGGTCCACTACCCAAAACGACTGCTTTTTCTTTGCTTGTAATTATCGAATCGTTTTCGCCCGTGTACGTTGAATAAAAATACGGAATATATGCACCGCTATGCAAGGTGTCAACCATCTTAAACACCGGTTTTATGCCCTTTTCTTTTCTAAACGAATTGACTTCTAATTCCGTGCATTTCCAAAGTTTTGCTATATATGCATCTGAAAAGCCCATCTTCTTTGCTTCAAGAAGAACTTTTTCATCATTGACATTAGAAGCAATCTTCTTTTCCATATCAACGATATCTCTGATACATTCAAGGAAAAGCGGTGTGATTTTGGTAACGTTATGTACGGCTTCAATGTTTGCATCACGGCTAAGAAGTTCTGCTATTGCAAAGATTGAATCGGATTTGAATTCTTTTAAATAATCCAAAAGTTCGGCGTTATTCATATTGTCAAACTTATGGTGATAAATGTGGTTTACGCCAACTTCTAATGAACGAATTGATTTAAGCATACATTCTGAAAGATTTGAACCTATGCCCATTACTTCGCCCGTCGCTTTCATTTGAGTACCCAAAGTGTTTTCTGCCGTAGTGAATTTATCGAACGGGAAACGTGGGAATTTTGCAACGATATAATCAAGTACGGGTTCGTGGTCTGCCGTAGTTCCTGAAACGTGAATTTCTTCAAGCGTCATACCTACTGCCACCTTTGCGGTAACCTTTGCTATCGGGTATCCACTTGCTTTTGACGCAAGTGCTGATGAACGTGAAACCCTAGGATTTACTTCGATTAAATAGTATTCACTTGAATTGGGATTGAGTGCAAACTGAACGTTGCAACCACCTTCAATTTGAAGTTCTCTTATTATCTTAATAGCTGCGTCGTTGAGCATTTTATGGTCGTGCTCAGAGAGTGAAAGAATTGGCGCAACTACGATTGAGTCACCCGTGTGTACGCCTACGGGGTCTACGTTTTCCATACCGCATATAGTAATTGCTTTATCGGTTGAGTCACGCATAACTTCAAACTCTATTTCTTTATAACCTTTTACACTCTTTTCAACAAGAACTTGGTGTACAGGTGAAAGTTTTAGAGCGTTTTTCATTATCTGCTCTAATTCCGCATCGTCATCGGCAAATCCGCCACCCGTTCCCCCCAAAGTAAACGCAGGACGTAAAACTACGGGATAGCCTATGCGCTTTGCTGCTTCTTTTGCATCTTCTATGCTATAAGTTATTTCAGACTGAATTACAGGTTGACCGATAGATTCACACATTTCTTTAAAGAGTTCTCTATCTTCTGCCCTTTCAATTGATTTTACGTTAGTTCCAAGAAGTTTAACGCCACATTCATCTAATACGCCTTTTTTAGCAAGTTGCATTGCAAGGTTTAACCCCGTTTGTCCGCCAAGACCTGGGATAATAGCGTCTGGACGTTCATAACGCAAGATTTTTGCTATATATTCAAGCGTCAACGGCTCCATATATACTTTGTCTGCAATGGTCGTATCCGTCATTATGGTTGCGGGGTTAGAGTTACATAGTATAACTTCATAACCTTCTTCTTTTAATGCTAAACACGCTTGCGTGCCTGCATAGTCGAACTCTGCCGCTTGACCTATTACGATAGGTCCGCTACCTATAACCAATACTTTTTTGATGTCAGTTCTCTTTGGCATATATTTATTCTCCTTACAATGTTAGAAATTTATTGTTTTATGTTTATATACAATTTTACCTTTATTGAAGTTTACTAAGCACTTTCCGTATACTTTTTTATCCTTAAACGGCGTGCTTTTGCCTTTTGATAAAAATTCATCGGGATTAACGGTGTATTCAGTATCTAAATCAAACACGCAAAGGTTTGCAACCCCACCGTCTTTTATGTTCATATCTAACCCAAAGCGTGCCCCGGGATTGATACTCATCAACTCTATCGCCTTTTCAAGCGTTATTTGACCGCTTTTTACAAGGTCTGTATATATTACTTGGAACGCCGTTTCCAACCCGACTATTCCGTTTATACTCTTTAACCCTTTGGATTTTTCTTCTGCTGAGTGCGGTGCGTGGTCGGTTGCTATCATTTCAATAGTACCGTCCTTAATTGCTTTAAGAAGTGCAAGCCTATCTTCTTCCGCCCTTATCGGTGGATTCATTTTGTATGCACCGTCTTCTTTTAGCATACTGTCGTTAAACACAAGATAGTGAGGCCCTGTTTCTGCCGTTACGTCAACACCACGCAATTTTGCCTGACGTATAAGTTCAACGCTCTCTTTTGTCGAAACGTGGCAAACGTGATATTTTACACCCGTTTTTTCTGCCAAAATCAAGTCTCTCTCAACTTGCTTATATTCACTTGCAGAGCTTATACCTTTATGTCCGTGAATTTTAGCGTATTCACCATCGTGAATATATCCGCCAAAAAGCAAACTATCATCTTCACAATGCGCAACGATAATTTTATCGTTATTTTTAGCTTTTATCATTGCACGTTCCATCATTTCTTGACTTTGAACGCCTTTTCCGTCATCAGAAAAACCAAGAACCTTTTGAGAAAGCGCATCTATATCTACAAGTTCTGTTCCCTTTTCGCCCTTAGTTATTGAAGCGTAAGGATACACGTCGATAACAGCGTCCTTATCAATTATATCTTGTTGAACTTTTAAGTTTTCAATACTATCTGGTACGGGGTTTAGGTTTGCCATTGAAAATACGGCAGTATATCCCGACGCTGCCGCCGCTTGCGTACCCGTCTTAATAGTTTCTTTATATGAAAAACCCGGTTCTCTAAGATGCACATGCACATCAACAAAACCGGGAAAAATATACTTATTTAAACAGTTTACCTCTACAAAAGAAGACGTATCCATAGGTGCAGAAAAGAAAACTTTACCCCCTGAAATACAAAGGTCTTTCTTAGAAAAAGTTCCGTTTTGATATACTGTACCGTTCTTTAATATAAAATCCATACGTCCACCTTGTTTGCAATAAAAAAAGCCCTGCACAAAGCAAGGCTATATCAGCGTAAAATACGGGTAACGCCCGCCAAACACAATTAAACCTTGTCGGTCTCTCTGTACCGAATTAAAGATTTATTTTTTTATCTTGTATATAATAACATTTAAATATATTAATGTCAAGGATTTGATAAAATATTTTAAAACGTAAAATATGTTTTTATATTCTAAAATAAAATCCTACTTAGAATTTTTTATTTTCATTAGTTCGATAAAGATTTCGGCAGTTGCGTACGCATCTGATAATGCACGGTGGTGATGGAACACTACGCCAAAATGCTCTGCTAAGGTATGCAAGTCGTGACGGCGCAGTTGCGGTAAAACACTTCTTGCAATTTCCACAGAGTCAAGCACGGGATTTTTGACTTCATACTCTTCTGCCCCTGCAAAACGCTTTAAGAATTTCATATCAAATTCAGCATTGTGGGCAACAAGCGTACAACCGTCGATAAACTTCATAAAATCAGGGATTACAGCACTTATTCTTGGTGCATCTTTAACCATTTCTTCGGTAATACCCGTAATTGCAACGTTTTCTTCGGTAATTCTATAATCGGGCTTAATAAGCGTTGTAAACTGTTCGGTAATTTTGCCACCTACAAGTTTAACTGCACCAATTTCGGTTATGCCGTTATTCATAAAGTCAAGCCCCGTAGTTTCAGTGTCGAACACAACGTATGTTTTTTCAGTAAGTTCTTGCGGTAAAATTTCGTCCGCATCAAACACGCTTTTTACCTTTATTGTATTTGCTTCGGTCGGAAAGATAAGTTTATATTCTCTTGGTGCTGTCTTTTTGTACTTTTCTTTTTTAACAAAATCTTTGGGGAAAGTGCAACGATTTATCTTATCAAACGTGAATGAACGCCTGCCGTTGTATTCGCCTATGCTTCCACGAACGATTATTGCTTCACCTACCGTTATCTCTTTAATCTTATGATAGGTGTTTTTCTTTGAAAAATACACACCGCTAGTCTTGCCCGTAGTATCGTCAAGGTGTATTATCATAAACGGCTTGCCGTTCTTTGTTTCACGCTCTTGAATATCGGTAACCGTACCGCAAACGGTTACTTCACCTTGGGTTGCGTCTTCAATATAAAGTGCTAGGTCGCCCATATTTTCGTCGTCAATTACTACTACGTCTTTGACTTTTATGGTACGATGCTCAATTTTTTGAAGTTCGTCTGCATACACTTCTTCGGATAAAAGACTAAACGTTTCGTCTGCTTCTTTAATGTCCGTACTGCCTACAAAATCCGAACAAAAACACTTAGCAAGGTGGTCGTTAAGTTTGTTTAGCGCACCGTTTTTAGTAACGTACTCAGCACCGTCTTTGGTAAGGCGCAAAACGTACTTAACTATATCGCCAACAACGGTTGAACTTACGTCGGTAGGCTTTAAAAAAATTGATATGGACGGAAAGTTTTCGCTAACGTAACGATAAATTTCCGTGTTTATTAGTTGGTCGTTACTAACTATCTTTTTAACCGTTACTTGCACGACTGAAAAAGCGGGAGATGTTATCTTTTCCGCTTCATTTAAAATCTTTTTCTGCAAGTCTTCGTCAATAGCAGTATCGCATATAAAGTTATAACGGATTTTTTGCGTTGAGCGTTCAATCTCAATAGAATTGAGTCTAACGTTTTTTAAGCGTTCATCAAGCAAGCGAACGTCTGCAATAAATTCCGAACTGTTCTTTATCGTATACATTTATCAATTTCCTTAAAAAATTCTTGTTCAATTTTGTCTTTTGCAACTTTTTTCACTATTTTTCCACGCACGAAGATAACGCAATCTTCTTTTGCACCTGCAACGCCAAGGTCGGCATCCGCCGCCTCCCCCGGTCCGTTTACAGCACAGCCCATAACGGCTATCTTCAACGGCTTATTAACGTTTGCAGTATAGTCTTCAACTTTTTTAGCAAACCCCATACAGTCCCACTCACATCTTCCACAAGTTGGGCAAGCAATAATCTTAACGCAATCGTTTTTTAAATCCAAAGCAGAAAGTATTGCTTTTGCTGCGTAAACTTCTCTAATGGGGTCAGCCGATAAACTTACCCTTATGGTATCGCCTATTCCACGCATCAAAAGAGAGCCTATCCCGATTGAGTTTTTTATAACGCCGTTATACTCCGTACCCGCTTCGGTGACCCCTAAATGCAAAGGATAATCGCATCTTTTTGCAACGTATTCGTACGCTTTTACAGCAAGGTTTACGTCCGATGCTTTAACCGATACCACAATATCGTTTACACCGTACTTTTCAAGTATGGCGACGTTTTTAAGTGCGCTTTCGCCAAGCGAAACTTCGTTCTTGCCAAACTTGGTTAAAAATTCCTTATCGATACTGCCCGTGTTTGAACCCACACGCACGGGGATTTTATTTGCTTTTAACGCATCGGCAACGGCACGAACTTTATCTTCGCCACCAATGTTGCCAGGGTTAATCCTAATTTTATCCGCACCGCCATCAATGGCTTTTAAGGCAAGTTTATAGTCAAAGTGAATATCTGCAACAAGCGGTATATTAATCTTGCTTTTTACTAGCGAAAAAGAACGTGCATCAACTTCATCAAGCACGGAAAAACGCATTATGTCAAGCCCTGCTTCTTTTAAGTGTACACACTGCGATACAGCCCTGTCTACGTCCGATATCTTGAACGTAGACATAGACTGAATTTTGATTGTTTCACCGCCACCAACGGCAACGTTTCCTATCATTACTTTTTTACTCATAGACGTATTATATCACATCTTTTTGTAAAAGTAAAGAAATAATTTTATTACATTCCCGCATCACTCTTATATAAATATATTATGCTTTCGTAATAATCGTCAAGATAGATGGCAAGTTTTACTTCGTCAAGAATATCTCTATAAGCAACCGACGGTTTAAGCGTGTCATAATAACCGCACACACATCTTATAACGTCTTCATAATAGCCCATATCTACAAGTTGGTCTTTCGTAAACTCACCTGCACTTACGTCAAGATAACGTATCAATAAACTTGCTTGCGTTTGCTTAATGGTATTTTTATAGCGTTGTTCCTTTTCGTCAAGCCCGTTGTTGTAGATAAACACTTCACGGTTAAGAGTATCACGTTCTACACAAAGTTCTGCTACTTTTTTGCTTATTTCGTATTCGTGAACCTGTTGCATATACGTTCCACTCTGTGCTAGTTGTGCTAAAATTGCCTCTTTTTCCGCAGTAAGTTCTGCTATCTTTTGATTTTTGGTCTGCGTAATTTTAGCTATTTTTGAGTTTTTACTGTCTTCAAGTTTTGCCGTTTTATCT
This sequence comes from Clostridia bacterium, assembly GCA_017621955.1. The sequence continues at coordinate 9,681 of JAGASB010000069.1, forward strand.
ATCACAATGTTTGAATTTATAAGCCCTGCTTTTATCGCTTGCTTTTCCACTTTTTCAACGCTTTCACTATAAAGCGCTTTGACCGTTTCAATTTCTAATAGAGCGTTTTGTTCAATCAAAGTAAGTTGAGCGTCTATTTCTTCTATTCGACTATTTAACTTCATCTTATATTCTTCAATTTCACGTTTTTGCCCTGCCGTAACAAGTGAGCGTGCCCTATTCATAATTTCTAAGTCTGTTTCAGGCGTGTATTCTAACCTTGTCAAGTTTAACGGTTGCAAACCAATTTCCTCAAACGAATCACGGCGTATTCGATAATAGTAAAACAAGTCGTTAAGCGTCGTGTACATTTGCTCTTTTGTTGTTGGTAAATTAAATTGCATATACTATTCCCCCGATACTCTATATTTTAATTTTAAGTCGCTTGCATAAAAGTTTTTGTTTTCAGCACGCATTGATATTGAAAACGTATCCGAACACAAATTTAATGGTATTACGTTAAAGCCTTTTTTTAGCCATAAGTTTTTACTGCCAAACTGTCCCGTTAAAGTAATAGTTGCTTTTTCACTTAAATATATGCTCAGTTCAAGTAGCGATTTTTGGTACGGAACG
>JAGASB010000070.1 GCA_017621955.1 Clostridia bacterium
GCTCACCGTTGCAAGAATGGTTGCTGAACACGCACAAAACGTTCGTGGTAAGCATAAGGATTTTGAAACTTTCCTTCCCGAACTTATATCTGCGGGAAATTCTGCTGTTGAACTTACTCCGTCATTATTGCCGGTACTTAAAAAAGCGGGCGTAGTTGATGCTGGTGGTAAAGGCTTAATGTGCTTATACGAAGGTATGTATAAAGCAATCATCGGCGAAAGCGTAAGTGAAGAAGTAGTTATGCCTGAAAGTGGTGACGCTGAAAGCGTAATGGACCACGCAGATATAATGAACTTAGGTAATATTGAATTTGCGTATTGTACTGAATTCTTTATTATAAATCTTAACAAAAAAACCACTCTTGCTGATATCGAAAGATTGCGTGAAACACTTATGAGCATAGGCGATAGTGTTATAGTTATCGGTGACTTAGAGTTTGTTAAGGTGCACGTTCATACCAATCAACCTGGTAAAGCATTATCAGAAGCACTTGAACTTGGTGAACTTGATAGATTAAAAATTGAAAATATGTTAGAGCAAAATCGTGCTCTTATGAAAAAATACGAAGCAGAGAAAAAGGAAATGGGCATGATGTCTATTTCTGCGGGCGACGGTATTACGGGTATATTTAAGGACCTTATGGTTGATGCTGTTATAGAGGGTGGTCAATCAATGAACCCATCGGCAGACGATATAGCGAACGCCGTTCAACGAATTAACGCTGATAACGTTTTCGTTTTCCCAAACAACAAGAATATTATTCTTGCTGCTGAACAAGCAAAATCATTAGTAAAAAACAAGACGATTCACGTTATTCCAACAAAGAATATTCCACAGGGCTTTGCCGCTGCGCTTGCATTTAACCCTGAAATTCCTGTTGATGAGAATAAGGCGAATATGATACACGCACTTGATGCTGTAACGGTTGGTCAAGTTACCTATTCGGTAAGAAACACTAAGCTTTATGGCTTTGACCTTAAAGTTGGTGACATAATGGGTCTTGATAGTAAAAAAATCTTGGCGAAAGGTGAAGATATTCACACCGTAACACTTAACCTTATCGAAAAACTTCGTAACGGTGAAGAAATTATTACCTTATATTACGGACAAGACGTTAAGGAAGAAGATGCTGTTAAGTTGCAAGAAGCAATTATGGAAAAATATCCTGAATGTGACGTTGATATTCACTATGGCGGTCAACCTATCTATTACTATTACATTGCATTAGAATAATTTTACGGGAAAGAGAAATCTTTCCCTTTTTCATAAAACAAATGGAACTTACTAAAATACGCAACGTAAACGAAAAGCGTGAAAAAGAATTCAATAAACTTGGTATATTTGACACCGCAGATTTAATGCGGTACTTTCCTCGTGCTTATTTAGATTTGAGAGAACGCCAACTTCTTAAATACGCATACCATAACGACGTTGTTTTGACTGCGGGTAAAGTGCTTAATATTCCCGTAACAAGATATTATAGGCGTGGCGGACTTGTAAAGGTTGTATGTGAGCAAGAAGGTTACGTTTTTTCAGTCGTTTGGTTTAATCAACCTTACGTTGCAACAAAGTTAAAAGTGGGTGAAGAATATCTTTTTTACGGTCGTGTAAGGTGCGATACGGGGGAAGTAAGTTTAGTTAATCCAACCTTTGAACTTTGTGAAAAGGCATTTAGACTAAAAGGAATAGTTCCACAATACACCATCAAAGGCACGCTTACCCAAAAACTTTTAAGAGACAGTGCACGTCTTGCCGTTGACGTTGAAAAACCAAAGAGCATAATCCCAAAGGAATTACAAATAAAGTATGACCTTTCAGACCTATATACTGCATATAGGGAAGTGCATAACCCAAGCAGTTTTGATACTGAAAAAAAAGCCGCTTCAAGAATTGCCGTAGAAGAATATTTTGCACTTATTTCTGCGTTTAAGTTTATTAAAGGTGGTAGGGAACAAGTAAGAATAAATAAGTACGACACTACTGCGAAAATGCTTTTAGAATTTATTGTTAAGCGTTTTCCGTTTGAGTTTACAGACGGACAAAAAGGCGCTGTGAATGAAATTTTTGCCGATATGACTAGTGGAAAAGTTATGAATAGGCTTATGCAAGGCGACGTTGGTAGCGGAAAAACAGCTGTTAGCCTTTGCGCCCTTTTTATAGCCGTTTCTAGTGGCTATCAAGCAGTAATGTTAGCACCCACGGAAGTTCTGGCAAGGCAAAACTATAATGCCGTTAAAAAGGCTTTTCCCGACTACAACGTTGGGATAATAACCGGTTCAATGACGGCAAAGGAAAAACGTGAAATTAAACTTGCTGTTTCGCAAGGTTGGATAAACATATTAGTGGGTACTCACGCAGTATTAGAAGATGACGTAGAGTTTAAAAAACTTTCGTTATGTATTTGCGATGAGCAACAGAGATTTGGTGTTGCGCAAAGAAGCAGTCTATTAAATAAAGGTGTAACCCCTGACGTTTTGGTTATGAGTGCAACACCTATTCCTAGAACACTATCGTTAATCTTTTACGGTGATTTGGATATTACAACAATTTCTGATAAGCCGAAAATGAGAGTTGGGATTCAGACAAATATAGTGCCAACTGAAAAATATAACGATATGCTTGTCTTTATTGAAAAAGAAATTAAGAATGGTAGGCAGGCTTACTTTGTGTGCCCGAAAATTGAAGGGGACGAAGAGGGTACGGTAATGAGTGTCACCGAACTTTATGAAGAATTAAAGTATAAACTGCCAAACGTGCGGGTGGGGCTTTTGCATGGTAAAATGAAAGATAAAGAAAAAAATGCCGTTATGCAAGAGTTTAAGGAAAAAAACTTTGATTTTCTTGTTTCAACCACTGTAATAGAAGTAGGTGTTGACGTTCCCGATGCGTCGGTAATGGTTATATATAACGCTGAAAGATTTGGACTGTCACAGCTTCACCAACTGCGTGGTAGGGTTGGGCGTTCGGATATAAAAAGCTATTGTTTTTTGCTTACCAAAGTTAAAGATGGCATTGGGTTAGAAAGACTTAAAATATTAAAGGATAATTCGGACGGTTTTAAGATTTCAGAGTTTGATTATAAATTGCGTGGTTCTGGCGACTTTATGGGTGATAGACAAAGCGGTAAGTTTATGAGTGACTTAGGTGCACTTAACTATGGAACGGATTCGATTTTCCTTGCTAAAAAAATTAGCGATGAGTTTTTTGAACTTGGCAAAGACTTTGAAACTGTAAAGGAAGTGGCGATTAAAAAGTACAATAAACTTAAAGATATAACTTTAAATTAATATAGTTTGTTTTTACAAAAGAAAAGTGCGTGATTTGCAAAAATCACGCACTTTAATCTTATTATAAACTACTTGAATTTTCTATATAAAAACCAAAATATAGTAAGCGCTTGTGCAGGAATGCCTATTAAGAATATCATCCACAAATTTGTTGGTGTAGGTGATAGAACATAGAATAAAGTTAAATATATGGATAAAAGGGCGGTCCATACAAGTAGTGAAATTGTTACCATATTTGTCCATAATTTTTTCCATACTGCTGTTAGTACTAATAAAATGATAAACGAAACAGGTAGTGCGTATATAAGCGCTAACCAAGTATGTGTAATGGTTGGTATTATTATGTTAATTGTTGCAAAACTTAGTATTGCAATTAGCCAAACAAGACCTGCACAACATAAACATATAGTTGCACGCTTTTTGCTGATTCTGTTTTTGTTTTTTGTTGTATTGCTTTTATTTGGCTCAGAGATTAAAGAATCTATGGTAACGCCGTAAAAATCAGCAAGTTGTTTTAGAACGTATAAGTCGGGAACTGATTCGCCACGTTCCCATTTGGAAACAGCTTTATCGGAATAATTTAATTTTTCTGCAAGCTCAGCTTGGGTCAATGCAACACCTTTTCTATAATAGGCTAAGTTTTGCGCTAAGTTTTCTTTAATATCCATAAATATATATTAACACAAAAAAGTAAAACAGTCAACTAATTTGTTGTAAAAACGCCTAATTCTACTTTTAGTAGAGTTAATGTTTTTTCTCTACTTTATTACATATTATAAGTAGATAAATGTATGTTAAAAGTAGGTTGAAATTTAATTGATATTAATATAAAATAAAAGGCACAAACAAGTTTCGGAGGGAATTATGAAAATTGCAATATCAGCAGAAACAACAGCTGATTTAACAAAAGAATTGATTGAAACGTATGATATAAAAATTGTTCCGTTTACCATTCAGCTTGGAGAAAAAAGTGCATTTGACGGACAAATAACCACTGATGAGATTATTGATTTTGTCAATAAAACGAAAATTTTACCTAAAACAAGTGCGGTAAATGAATATCAATATACCGAGCACTTTGAATCGCTTTTGAAAGACTTTGATGGCATTGTTCACTTTTCGCTATCGTCAGAACTTAGTTTAGCGTGTTCAAATGCTAAAAGAGCCGCTGAGAAGTTTAAGAACGTATACGTCGTTGACTCATTGTCTTTATCTACGGGTATAGCGCTTTTAACTTTTTATGCAAAAGAACTTGCTGATAAGGGGCTTGATGCAAAAGAGATTTACGATGCTTGCAGTAGACGAGTAACGTTTGTTCAAGCAAGTTTTGCACTTAAACGTTTGGATTATCTTTATAAAGGCGGTAGATGTAGTTGCCTAACGTATTTCGGGGCGAATATTTTAAAGATAAGACCACAAATAATAGTAAAAGACGGAAAAATGATTTCGGGTAAAAAGTACCGTGGAAATTTTGCTCACGTTGTGAAAAATTACTGTGAGGACGTTTTGGAACAATTTGATACACCCGACTTAAAATATGCGTTTGTAACGTATACTACGGCAGAAGATGATATAATTGAAACTGCAAAAAAATATCTAAAAGAACGTGGCTTTGAAAATATTTACGTTACTCGTGCAGGCGGAACGATAACAAGCCATTGTGGTGAAGACTGCTTAGGTATTTTATATATTAACGATGGAAATTAAAAAGCAGCATTGTGCAGTTTTTATATCCTAACGCCGTCAATATGAATATATCTAATCATATTATAAATATAACTATTTAACGGTCGGTTTAATGCGTCAAAAGTGTGAGCGCAAACGAAAATTTTATCGTTTATTATTTGGCTGACTATTGCTGAGTGGTAGAAAAAACCTAAGTTGTTTCCAAGTTCGATTACGTCGCCAACTTCAACTTCGTTTTTATCTACAAGATATCCAAATGGACCAAAACTGTTGTTTTTTGTTATAAAATCATAAAAGAATTCAACGCCACTCCAAGACGGACTACGGTCGTTTAAGTTTTTATAAAACCATCCGTAGGTGTTAGTGTAATTCATTATCTTTGAGCCCGCAAAAACGCACTGCGATACAAAGTTTGTGCAGTCACCACCAAGATTGTCAAAACTGTAATAATTTGGATTTCTTTTTAAAGCGTATTTTAATGCGTAATTTACTGCATTATCTCTGTCATACTTTATTATTTTCATAAAACCATATTACGTTTTTAAGTAAAATTATGTTAAAACGTGATACTAATATTAAACATATTGATAATTTTTTGTATTGTTTTTAATAAAAAAATATGTTATAATATTGAAAATATTATTTTTGGAGATTTATTATGAGTAACACGTTAAAAGCGGGATTTGGTAGAATTAACGTTACGCCAATGATTGGTATTAAACTTAGATGATATTTTATTGAAAGACTTGCAGATGGCGTTTTAGATAATTTAGAAGCAAACGCAGTGGCTGTTAGTGACGGTACGAATACTGCAGTAATGATTGCTATTGATACTTGCTCGCTGTGTAGTGGTGAGGTTGCGGAATTTTTTAGGAAGAAAGTTGGTGAAAAAACAGGGCTACCAGAACAAGCGTTGTTTATTCACGCAACGCATTCTCATACTGCGCCTGGACTTAGTGTTGATAAAAATGATGATAAGCTAACTGTTGAATATACTGAATTTTTAGCAGAACAACTTACAAAAGTTGCAATGAATGCGATAGAAGATTTAAAACCTGCAAAGATGGGGTATGGTGTTGGAAATGCACCTAATATTGCATTTATTCGTAGGTTTAGAATGAAAGACGGAACTGTTAAAACTAACCCGGGTGTAAATAATCCAGATATAGTCGAGCCGATAGGTAACGTTGATGAAAGGGTCGGTGTTTTGCGCTTTGATAGACAAGGGTGTGAAAGCATAGTGATTGCTAACTTTGCCGACCACCCCGATACCATCGGCGGTTGCAAAGTTTCGGGGGATTGGCCTGCATTTATAAGAAGATTTGTTGAAAAGGCAATAGATAATACAAAATGTATTTTGTTTAATGGGGCAGAAGGGGACGTTAATCACGTCAACGTTCATCCAACTGCTGGTGATTTTAACGATATGTTTAACGACTTTGACGGCTGTTCACGTGGGTACGGTCATTCAAGGCACATGGGTAGAGTTGTTGCAGGTGCAGTTATGCAAGTTTATGATAAGGTTAATTACGTTGACGTAGTCGACGTTAAATATTTGCATAAATCTTATGAAATTCCGTCTAATAAGCCAGACCCTAAGGATTTGCCGCTTGCTCATAAGTATAACGACTTGCATAACGCAGGTAGAGACGATTTGATACCTTTTGAAGCGATGATGTTGACAACGGTAGTTGCAGAAGCAGGTCGTATGGTAAGATTAGAAAATGCACCCGATTCATTTAGTATGCTGTTCAGTGTTTTAAAAATTGGTAGCGTTGCGCTTTTCGGTATTCCAGGTGAACCGTTTAACGGCGTAGGTAAGGCAATCAAAAAAGCTGACGGATATGACCTAGTTATGCCTTGTTGTTTAACTAACGGTGCAGATGGTTATTTTCCGATGATGGATGCTTACGTTGAGGGCGGGTATGAGGCGAGAAGCTCTAACTTCAAAGCAGGTGTTGCTGAAAAGATTATAGATGCCGGTTTAGAAATGTTAAACAAGTGCGTTAAGGATAAATGAAAAACCACGGGGTTTACCCGTGGATTTTTATTATAAGTTTGTAAAATTATAGTTGTGTAAGAAAAATTTTTGCTGAAAAATTGTAAAATTTGTCATATAATTACTTTACAAAAATAATTTAAAGTATTAAAATCATTAAGGTTATATAGGAATAAAGTTGTTGGAGATAATTATGGAACAAATTTTATTGAGTTTATCAATTGCATTGTTCGCAGGGCTTATGCTTTCACGTTTAGCAAAGTTAGTTCAACTTCCTGCGGTAACGGCTTATCTTGTTGCAGGTATATTAGTAGGACCTTTTTGCTTGGGTGCATTTAACGTATCGGGCGTAGGATTCACTAATGAACTTATTCATTCGTTTGGCATAATTTCAGACGTGGCGTTAGGGTTTATCGCCTTTGCGATAGGTAATGAATTTAGGCTTTCTCAGCTTAAAAAGATAGGTAAACAAGCAACCGTAATAGGTATATTTCAAGCAGTGTTTACAACCATTTTAGTTGATATAGCATTGATTTGTTTGCACTTATTAATTCCCGAACAGTTCCCGCTTCCCGCTGCAATTATAATGGGTGCAATTGCCGCTGCGACCGCACCTGCCGCAACGTTAATGGTTGTAAGACAATATAAGGCGAAAGGACCCGTAACAGACGTGTTACTTCCCGTAGTTGCTCTTGACGATGCTGTCGGTCTAGTATTGTTTTCAGTATCGTTTGGTATAGCAAAAGCGCTTATTGCAGGTTCTGTAAGTATTTTATCAATTATCGTTGAACCTATTATAGAAGTTGTTTTATCTATCGGTTTAGGAATGGTAATGGGTTATTTATTTACTTTATTTGAAAGATTTTTCCATTCACGTTCAAAAAGACTTTCAATGTCGGTTGCGTTTGTATTTTTAACAGTAGCGGTTTCAAATTTGAGATTTAACGTTGGTGAAGTGCACGTTGGTTTTTCACCGCTGTTGTCATGTATGATGCTTGGAACTGTATTCTGCAATATATGCGACTTTTCAGAACAGTTAATGGATAGATTAGACCGTTGGACAGCACCTATATTTATTCTTTTCTTTGTTATAAGCGGTGCAGAACTTGACCTTAACGTTTTAACTAATTTGATTATTGTATTAATAGGTCTTGCATATATAATTTCACGTTCAATAGGTAAATATACGGGTGCTAGATTAAGCGCTTCACTTGTAAAGAGTGAACCTAACATTAGAAAGTATTTGGGTCTAACGTTATTACCACAAGCAGGCGTTGCACTCGGTATGGCATAAATGGTTAAGTCTTGGACGGCAACTATGCCGGCGTTTAGTGAAATAGGTTTAATAGTTGCAAACCTTACGTTATTCTCCGTTCTTATTTATGAGCTAATTGGACCGTTCTTAACAAAGATGGCACTTCATAAAGCTGGCGAAATCAATCCCGAAGGCAAAATCAGTGAAAGAAATAAAGGATAATATGATATTAATAAAAACATACCCATTAGCTCGGCTAGTGGGTATGTTTTTATTTATGCGAATATTTAACAATGAACATTTTTGCCATAAATATGAGATATTTGTATATTGTTTATTTAAATTAATTGTGTTATAATTTTTACATAATTTTGTTAAAAAGGAGTAAGACAAAATGAACTACACAAAAATAGACAAGAGCGAATATGCAAAAAGGGTAGCCAAACCCCCTTATTTGGTGCGTAAATTTTTGATGTTAATTCGTTGGTTGCTGATACCTATGATTTTAAGGTGTATAGAGTAAACGATTACGAAAGGAAAGTGCAAAAATATTCACTGCAACGTGGATTTTCTGAGTTTTACGTTATGGAAAAGGATAGAAACGATTTTTATAACGGGAAACACAGTTTGGCTGAGATTGAAACAGTTGAAGTTAAAGAACCAAAAATACTTGAACGAAGCACGGAATTTCCTAAATATAATGAATTGATTTGCAAAAAAATTGCAAGTGGAAATTTTGTCATTGACAAAAACGCAGAGCATTGGGTTGAAAATGAACAGATGTTAAACAATCCTAATCAAAACAGTTGTTTTGAGCGTTATGAAATACGTGAATTTGTAAGTGATACAGTAAGTGAGTTTGTATACCAAGATGCGCAAATATTAGGTGACATTTTAAACGAAAAGCAATATTTTACATACGATTTTGGTCGCATAGTTACGGGGCTTTTTAGTTTGGAGTTAAACGTTATAGAAGATGCCGAAGTGTATTTATCTTGGTCAGAACTTGCTGATTATGACAAGGGTTTTTGCGACTTTGATTTTTCACGAAACACCTGTTGTGATATTATAAAGTACGAACTTAAAAAGGGCAAATATAATCTTTTATCTTTTGAGCCATATTGTTGTGAATATGCAAGGGTAATGGTTTTAAGTGGTAAGGTTGAAGTTAATAAGTTAAGTATGCGCTTAGTTCAAAACGCTTGCCTTGAAGATTTTGAGTTTACTTGTGAAAACAAAAATCTTGAAGTAATAGTTGAAGCCGCAAAAAACACTCTATCGCAAAATGCAGTCGATATTTTTTACGATTGCCCTGGCAGAGAACGTGCCGGCTGGCTTTGCGACGGCTATTTTATGGGGCGTGCAGAAACCTTGCTTTGCAAAAATAACAACGTTGAAAAAGATTATTTAGAAAACTTTATAATTTTTTCGGATAGTGAAAGATATCCCAAAGGTATGATACCGATGTGTTATCCTTCTAAGGTCGCAAGTAAAAAATATATACCTAATTGGGCTATGTGGTTTATATTAGAACTAGGTGACTATTATAAGCGTACGGGCGACGTTAATCTTGTTGAAAAAGCAAAAGACAGGTGCTACGGCATAATAAATTTCTTTGACGATTATTTGAATGAATATGGACTGTTGGAAAATTTAAAAAGTTGGGTGTTCGTTGAGTGGTCAAGGGCAAACGATTTTGTTGGGGGCGTAAATTGCCCATCTAACGTAATTTATAGTGAAGCACTAAAAACTGTTGGTGAGCTGTATAATGATGATAAGCTGATAAATCGTTCGTTAAATGTTAAAAACGCAATTAAAAATATGTTTTTTAACGGAACGTTTTTCATTGATAACGCTGTAGAGATGAGTCGGGTAAATTGATTTTGACAGACAATACAAGTGAAACTTGTCAGTATTACATCTTGTATTTTGGAATAGCTGACGGGGACGAATATAAAGCGTTCAAAAATACTATGATTGATAATTTTGGGTATTTTAGATACGATAAAACGGTTTTCCCAAAAGTCTATAAATCAAACGCATTTATAGGTAATTTCCTTAGATTTGCATACCTGTATAAGGCAGGCGAGTATGAAAGATTGCTTTCGGAGTGTGAAAAATATTTTACGCCGATGGCAAAACAAAGTTTAACATTGTGGGAACATAACACTACGTTTAGTAGATTGAATCACGGTTTTGCTTCATATTCGGCAGTTTTAATTATTAACAGTCTTGAAAAAACAAAAAAATTTAAGTATAGTATTAAATAACAAATAGGCTCAAACTTGTTTTTTGACATTGTTTGAGCTTTTTTGTTGTTCTTTTAATAAAAGAATTTTATTAAGCAAAGTAAAAATAAATTTACAAAATTAAATTTATATGGTATACTAATTAAAATAATGGATAAGTTTTGCTTCGTGTGTGATATAAATTTGGGGGAGTTTTGTTTTGGAACTTAAAAAAAGAAAATACAAAAGGCAAGTAGTTGCCGCTATTTTAGACGCATATCGCCGTCAATATGAAAGCATTATTGCTGAGCAAAAAGCTAAAATTATAGATTTAGCAAAAGAAAAAACTGAACTTTCTACCGAAATTGAAAACTACAAGGCAAAAGAACACCTTATAACTTTAACTCTTGAACGTGCTGAAAAAACAGCGCAGGATATTAAAGAACAAATCGGACTTGAGTATTCGCTTGAAATAGAAAGACTTAAAAACTTTTCGCAAAAATGGGATGCTTATTTTAACGAACTTAAAGAGAAATATCCACTTTATCCTGTAACAAAAAAAGCGATAGAAGCAAACGAAAAAGTAAAAAACATTAACAAAAATGATGACCCTAAAAGTGTAATTGAAGCACTTGATAAGGTTATTGATAGCAAAAAGAAACAAAAATTTAATCCTAAGGAAAAAATAGGGGATTATATTGCGGCAACAAGTGATAACGGATTTAATCTTGACGAAGTTCTAAATCCTGGCAAGTTGCGTTTGGAGGATTTATGCAAGGAGTTGGGACTGATAGAAGAAAACGAATAGTCGTTGAAATTGTTTCGCTTGTAGTAATTTCAATTCTAATAGCATTTGACCAGATTGCGAAACTTCACTTTTCAAGAACGCTTAAATTTGGTGAAAAGTTGAACGTGATAGACGGATTCTTTTATTTTACTTACACGCTAAACACAGGCGCTGCGTGGAGTTTTCTTGCAGACGTTTCGTGGGGACAGTTGTTTTTTAAGATTTTAACCGTAGTTGCGCTTATTGCGTTTACACTTTTTTACGTTTTTGTAGCAAGAAAGGGTTATAAATGGCTACGCGTTGCACTTATTCTTGTAATATCGGGAACAATAGGCAATTTTATAGATAGATTGGCCATTGACGCTGTAATTGACTTCATCGGATTTACTTTTGGCACTTATAATTTTCCAATATTTAATTTGGCAGATAGTTTTTTGGTCGTTGGCGTAATAATGATTATTATTCAATATTTATTTATTGACGAAAACGCAGTGTTTAAGAAGAAAAATGGAAACAAAGAGAATTAAAATAGTTGACGGCAATTTAAGAGCGGACGTTTATCTATCCGAACAGTTAAATTGTACTCGTTCAAGAATAAAAAAACTTTGTGACGATGGGTTTCTTACTGTAAACGGTAAAACAGCAAAGTCAAATAAAGTATTAAAACCTAATGATTTGGTTGAAATTACATTTCCCGACAATAAAAACTTAGACCTTGAACCGCAAGATATACCAATAAGCATAGTTTATCAAGATAGTGACGTAGCAGTTATTGATAAGCCGCAAGGAATGACCGTCCACGCAGGAAGTGGAACGAACGGTGACACTCTTGTAAACGCACTTTTATATCACCTTGACAATTTGTCTGGAATAAATGGAGTTGTTCGACCTGGTATAGTGCATAGGATTGACAAAAACACGTCGGGACTTTTGGTTGTTGCCAAAAACGACCAAGCGCACACCAAGCTTGCAAAACAGCTTGAAGATAAAACTTGTAGAAGAATTTACGTCGCACTACTTGAAGGTGTTGTAAAAGAAGATAAGGGGCGTATAAGCACGTTTATCGGTAGAAGTCAAAAAGATAGAACGAAAATGGCGGTTGTTTCTAACGGTAGGGACGCAATAACAGATTTTACCGTTATAAAGCGTTATAAGAATTATACGTTGTGTGAATTTTCGTTAAAAACAGGTAGAACACATCAAATAAGAGTGCACGCAAAACATATCGGGCACCCGATTGTTGGTGATAAAGAATACGGATATAAAAATCAAAAGTTTAATCTGGACGGACAGTTGTTGCACGCAAAAAGATTAGAGTTTATTCACCCGTCAACAAACGAAAGGGTAGGATTCGACAGCCCTATACCCGAATATTTTCAAAAAGTATTGGATAGTTTAAAATAGTTATGGAATTAAAAACGGTATTACTTGACGACCAAGCGCTTGGTAGAGCGCTTCGTAGAATATCTCACGAAATAGTGGAAAACAATAAAGGCGTAAAAAACGTCGTGTTACTTGGCATTGCTCGTGGGGGCGTGCCTGTAAGTGAGTTACTTGCGGAAAATATTTATAAAATAGAAAACGAAAAAGTTCCTGTCGGAAAGTTAGACATTACTCTATATCGTGACGATATTAAACAAAGTTTCGACGAAGCAAAGGTTACGGGGACGGATATAAATTTTTCACTGCAAAATAAAGACGTTATACTTTGTGACGACGTTTTGTTTACAGGAAGAACCGTTCGTGCGGGAATAGAAGCAATATTTAAGTTTGGTAGACCTAAAAGTATTCAACTTACTGTTTTAATTGATAGGGGGCATAGGGAACTGCCTATTCGCGCTGATTACGTAGGCAAGAACGTTCCGACTTCTAACGATGAAGTTGTTAGCGTAACATTTGATAAAATAAACGGCAATAAAGCCGTAATATTAGGATAAAAGGAGAAAATTATGAAAAATTCAGGCAAAAACATACTAAACACTTTATCTTACATTGCATTGATTATCGTTGCTTTTTTGCTCTTTGCAAGATGGCTTTCGCCCATTATCAGTTTGGGCGGTGCAGTAACAAAAGTGCTTGAAACTTTACAAAACATATTAATTTTAATTGTTATAGGCATTTCTGCATTTAATTTCAGTAATTCAAGCAATCGCAAATGGATAAAAATAGTATTTTGGGTTGCAGTAGCAATATTTGTTGTTGGAACAGTATTACTTTGGCTTTAATAATTAACAAAAGGACGAAACTAACGTGGCAAAACCTTTGGTAGCAATAGTCGGCAGACCTAACGTAGGCAAATCTACGTTCTTTAACAAGGTTGTCGGCAAAAAACTTTCAATAGTAGAAAATTTCCCAGGTGTAACTAGGGATAGACTTTATGATGAC
>JAGASB010000071.1 GCA_017621955.1 Clostridia bacterium
CTGCCGTTTTTCTTTTTACGAAAAAAAAAGATAAAAATCTTTCAAAAAGATGTCAGGTGTACAAGAACGTGTACACCTGACTATTGACTTTTGTATTTTTATATGATAAAATAGAATTACAAACACGAACATATGTTTAGATTATGCTTTGTGTGGGTATATATAATTAAGGGGTTTTACCCCTTTGTTAAGCTTGCAAGCATCGGCAGGCTTTATTTAGCGTACATTTTTACGCTTGTGGGAGATATTCTCCCGTTTGCCCGAAGTCGTTTTACGTAAAGGGAAACAAAACGGCTTGTTTAGGGCTTTATTGTCGTGCAATTTTTTACGATAATGTGCCGTCCTTTCGCTTTTACATAGTGAAAGGCTTGGAAAGATTGACCAACTTTTCAAGTAGGCGCGCCTACGTTCAAAAAACGGGTTTGGCGATAGGTCTATTTTGTGGTACAATTTTTTAGGTACTACGCTCTAAAATTGAATACTTACGGATAATAAATCCGTGTAGAAGTTCAACCCTATTGGGAGAGATTTTTACACGGATTTTTTTATTCTCTATCGTAAAGGAGGTTGTTACTATGTAGAAAAAATTACAATTTAATATGTGTTAAAGGCATTTTGCCCTTGCACCTTTTTAGGTCGGTGATAGTTTTATCAGCGACTTTTTTGCACCTTTTTTAAGAAAGACTGTGTACTTTTCCATTTTTCTGTCTTTGGATAAGTAGGAAAGAATTTTCTTAAAAGGTTAAGTTTTAGGCGTTTTCACTGCCTACCTATTGTAGGGCTTTATTAAATTTAGGAGGAAATTAAAATGAAAAATAATCATCATTACCACACGCCGTAAGCGCAAGCAAACGGCAAGCAAAACTTTATGGAAGGCTTATAAAGTATAGCACACTATACTTTCCTTGAAAGTAGTGTGCTCTGCCGAGGGCGAGTTGCCCGTTAAACAAAGCATTAGTAATGCTTTGTAGGGACGAGGTGAGTGAGGGCATTTGCCCTGCCCGAACGGTGACCGAGAACGGCGAAAACCGCACGCCGTTCGAGAAATTTTACGACCAAAAAAATAAAAAGGAGGAAACCAAAATATCGTATTTAGTATGCCATATGGAGAAGTATCACAAAACGGATATTTGCCCCATAGAAAATGAAAACGAGCGTGACGAAAACTACGTCGGCTCAAATACTTGTATAGACAGTTCAAGGACAAAAGACAATTACCGCCTGTTGTTTAGGAACAGTTCTTATACGGATTTTATCAACGCAAGAATAAGCGAGTTAAACTTACCCAAAGCACCAAGAAAAGATGCCGTGCTAATGGCTTCGTTCGTGGTCGGCTCGGATAGAGAATTTTTCAAAGGTTTAGACGAATATGAGCAAAACCGATTTTTCCGTGACTGCGCAAATTTCTTTATAGACCGCTACGGAAGAAAAAACATAATTTCTGCCGTTGTCCACAACGACGAAACAACTCCGCATATGCACCTAAACCTTATCCCCATCAAAGACGGACGGCTTTGCGCCAAAGACTTACTCAACCGCAACGAGCTGTCTAAACTACAAACGGAATTTCACGAGAAAGTTGGAAAGCGTTGGGGCTTAATGCGTGGTAAAGAAGGAAGCACGGCTTCCCATCTCTCCACCGCCGAGTTTAAGGCAAAGTGTATTGTGGATGAAGCGATACATAAATCGTCAGAAATTATTTCAGATGCAGGAAAACGTGCGTATGCGGAATTAGCAACTATGGAAAAAGCCGTTCAAAAAGCGGACGAGCATTTTGCGGTCACAATGAAAGAAATATCAACGGCGAAAGCCGAGAGAGATAAAATCGTTGAAGAACGTAATGCTGAAGCTGATTATACCCAAGTGTTAGAAGATGCCAAGCAAGGCAAGTTTGCTTTTAGTAAAAACGGACTACGTAATCAAATCGTCGTATTAACAGCCGAAGTTAAACGTTTAGAAGAAGTCGTTGACCGTCAACAAAAAGATAACGGCTTTTTATACAAGGAAGTTCAAGAACTTTCAAAAGATAAAGATAAGTTCAATAAAATGAGTCGTGCTTACACTCTTTTTAGAGAACGAGAACCTGAAGCGTTTACGCGAGCATTTCATCGTGCGCCGTCTATCGTTGGAGCGTTTATTCCTAAAGATGAGCCTATCGCCAACTTGGGCAAAAGTCGTTTACAACAAATCGAAGAAGAAATCAAGCGTGAAAAATCGCCGAAACCAACGAACAAAAAATTTAATAGTAAAGGAGATTAATAAGGAGGAAAAAATTATATCATATCTTGCGATATGATGTATTAAGCCGGCGGAATATCCGCAAATGCCCACTATGTGTGCGCTTGCATCTTCCTTAGGCTTATTATAGGTTAATGTCAAGAAAGCGTAAGAACAACACGGGAATACCTGACTTTGAAATCGATTCGCTTGCAAGGGCGTTGTTGCCTGCAATACAAAAGTTATTTGAAAGCGAAGAAGGCAAGCGCGAATTTGAAGAATGGCAAGCCGAAAGGCAAAAATTACAACTGAATAAAAAACAAAATAAAGAATCTCGTTGATTACATAGAGATAACCGCCGATTTAGATAAAAGAAAATAGTAAAATGTATATAGCAACGGCGGACGGGTTTTGACCGTTTTCGTATCCCGAAATAAAAAAACGGTTAAAAATAATGAAACCGTTCCCCTATAACGGGGACGGCAAAATATAAACGGAGGTAAATTTATTGAAATATAAAAATTGGTTAAACGAGTGGCTTGCTTTGTACGTCAAACCCACTACGAAAATAAGAACGTACAAAAAGTATCAAAGGCAAATAGAACTACATATACTCCCCGCGCTTGGAGAGTTTGAACTTAGCGATTTAACGGCAACCGTTTTGCAACGGTTTACTGTGGGTTTATCCGAAAAAGGTCTGTCTGCAAACACCGTAAACGGCATTATTTCCGTGCTTAAATCTTCTTTGCGCCGAGCAGTATTACTTGGTGTAACGGACAAAGAGTTTACAATGGCTATCGTTCGCCCTAAACAGCGTGAAAAGCAAGTAGATTGTTTTTCTAAAGAAGAACAACGAAAAATCGAGCAATTTATCTTTGAAAAGAAGAAAAATAAGTTGTTCGGCGTAGTGCTTTGTCTTTACACGGGCTTGCGTATTGGAGAACTTCTATCCCTTACGTGGGACGACGTGGATTTACAAAAAGGGATTATAACCGTTTCTAAATCTTGTCACGACAGTTGGGAAAACGGTAAATACGTTAAGGTAATCGACACGCCAAAAACGGACTTTTCAGAACGTGTTATTCCTTTACCCAAGCAACTGCTTTCACGATTAAGAGAGTATAAGAAATCGTCAAGCGGAAACTACGTTGTTTGTGGTGAACGCGTACATGGAGCACAGGTTCGCTCGTATCAAAAGAGTTTCGAACTATTATTAAAACGTTTGAAATTACCGCATAAAGGTTTTCACTCTCTTCGTCATACGTTTGCAACGCGCGCTTTAGAGTGCGGAATGGACATTAAAACGCTATCGGAAATTTTAGGGCATAAAAACCCTACTATAACGTTAAAACGCTACGCCCACTCTATGCTTGAGCACAAAACGGAAATGATGAATAAGCTTGGAAAACTCCTATTATAAACGCGCTAAAAACA
>JAGASB010000072.1 GCA_017621955.1 Clostridia bacterium
CTGCTTGTTCTTAATATTATTTAAGTATTCTATAAATATTTCTGTATTTAGATTCCCTGCGCCTCTCCCCATCCCCATAACGCTAGTATCAATAACCAAATCCCTACTAGTATTAATTTCTACAAAAAATCTTGCATTTGAATGTGCTAATTGCAAATTATTATGTGCGTGATAACCTAATATAATATTTGAATTTAGGTTATTATCCACCAAGTAAAATAAACGTGCTAAATCATTTTGTTTCATTACACCAAAACTATCAACGATATAAAAAGCATAAGGATTCAACTTATTAACCTTATTTATAAGCGATAAAAATTCAACATCAGTATAACTCAAAGAAACCATTGCTTGAATAAAAACTTCGTAACCTTTTTCTTTAATTTTTCCACAAAGCACAATAGCATTCTCTAAATCTTTTTTATGAAAAGCTACGCGAATTCCGTCTATCCCATTTTGACTTCTTGGTTCCAACTTATCAATATCAATATCCCCATAATTTGCTAACACAACGAACTTTTTGCCTTTTTTCTCCACCGGTATAAACGAATTAATTTGCTCAGCGCTAGAAAACCTTGACACACCTTGTTGATAAGTAATTTTATGAGACAAAAAGCCACATTCAATAATATCAATGTTTGCATCCATTAATCCGCCAATTATTCGATGCATATTTGAACTGCCAAATTTACAGTCATTACAATACCCACCATCGCGTAGTGTACAATCTAATACTTGAATTTTATCCATAAAAAACCTCTTTATTTCTTCGCCAATATTTCCATATAAATAGCATTTGCAATTTCAAAATCAATAGGATTATTAATATCAGTAGCCTCTATTTCTGACACTTCCAGCATAAACGGTTTATCGCCTATTCTTCTTCTAAAACGAGTTATAACATCTTTTGTAAAAATATATAAACCCGTAGTTTCCATGTATATTGGATCCAAATCTTGTGTTCTTGGAATATTTTTCGGGTCGTAGTTTAAAGGCTTACCATTAAGCCAAAAAAAATCTTGGTGACGTTTGACCGCAATAGTAGAATCATATTCACCGGTTTTTATAGCTTGAATACCTTTATCTATACTTTCAGATAATTGAAAGGGTGCCGTAGCATGTGCAAGAACATATATATCTGCAGGAACTGTCTGTGAAAAATCATAAAACATCTCATTTACGTTTGCTTGCGCCGTATCATATTTTTCATCTCGTTTTAAATAGTTCACACCATCGATTAAATACTCTTTAATTTCTTCTTTACTGCAATAAACATAAATTTCATCTACTTCCTTTGCGCCTTTTAACGCTTTTAAAATACAATGAATTAACGGTGTACCATCACTAAATTTTTTCGTATTTTTTCCTGGTGTTCTTTCATTGTTCATTTTGATAGGTACTAATGCTACAACTTTCATAACTAATTCTCCTTTACCTTTAATACTTTTATAAGTTCTTCAAACTCTTGCATTGTTTCTGGAATATAAAACTTCTCTTTTGTATACGCTGAGTAATGATTACAATATTTCTTCACATAATTTTCAAAATTACCACTGCCCAAAATTGGAGATGTTCCATTAAATAGTTTATATAATAATATAACTGTTGGTTTTTGTTTGTCTGAAATTATATGTGGAACAAAAACTGTATTTGAAGAAACACTCACTAATACTTTATTATTCAAACTGTTTAATAATAGATAATGCTCCCAAAAAATTGCATTCTCTACAGTGGGCAACTTTGTTTTAAATCTATCAAGTCTATTTCTTGGGTGGTGTTTTAATATAAAATCAGTTTTCCTACAACATTCCCAAAGGCGATATATGAAGTCTGAATCGTTGGTAACATATCCGTCATTATTAAAACTTTCTTCTAGAAAAATAAACTTTTCATTTATTTTGTAATCCACACCCTTAAAAACATGATTAAATAAATCTAAAACACCCTCTACTAATGTTGGTTTTGGTATTTCAATAATTTTCTTATAACAGTTAACACATAGTAAATTAGGCTCAAATACATATACATCATCTACAATGCTTTCTATTTCTCTAACCTTGAAAAATTTTTTCAACAATTTGGGTACACTGCTTTTTTGCATATTTTGCAACAAATATGTGCTTATCCCATCTTCAAAAACATGCACTTTATTCTTTTTGCAACTTTTCTTTATCGCATATTGAAGCAATATATTTGGTCTTGTATAAGATGAAAAATAACATTCGTTATATTTTTTTAAATTGACACCCCAAATCTTTTTAGCATATTTTTTTGGAAATATTTCATAAAAACATTGACCATATTTTGATCGTTGAAGTCTATTAAGCTTACTTAAATTTTTTGATACACTAACCCATTTAACGCTATTAAATAAAGAATTCAACTCTTCATTTTTACATAAACACTCAAACACAGATGAAGAATCAGTTAAAATTAAATCTACAACTTTATCTCTTAAAAATACTTTTTTTATAATTATTGCAACATATAATTGAAAAACCGACGAACATACAAATAAAATCACTATTTACTCTCCCTATTTACTTTCAGTTAAATTTTGGTCTTTCTTTTTCATTGATTTGAAAAGATTAATAATTTTTTTATAAAATACGATAACGGCAATCGCAATTAATAAAAGTAGACCTAATCTTGCCCAAATATTGTTACTAAACACAATTGCATAAATCATAAACCCAACGTAAGCAATCGCAATTAACGCAAACATTTTCAAATCAACAATTTTAGATAGATTTTTTTCGTACTTATTAACCACAAAATAGTATAAAATCAACCTTAAAACACTGCATATAAGTGTAGTGTAACCAGCCGCAACATATCCAAAATTTATAATTCCAAAATAATTTAACCCAATATTTAATACTGCACACGTTATAGTTATTGCTGACATCTGCCACGTCTTTTCGTAATAAAACAAAATATTCCCTACTATACCAGAAACAAAATCAAATAGCACAGCCATTGCCAAGGGCGGTATAAACATAACAGCGTCAATATACTCACTTGTTGCAAAAATCAAAATACCTTCTTTTGCAAACAACGTAACCCCTACACAAACGACAGAAACTAGCAAAGAACAACCCACTGTCACTTTTTTAAGTCCATAAAAATTACCTTTTTTTATTGACTGCAAGGTGTAAGGAATCAAAGAATAGTTTATTGCTTGCGTAATGATACTAACAAGCCCCGTAATGCTATGCGCTATTGAATAAATCCCTGCGGAAGCTTTACCTACCATTGAGTTTATCATTAATTTATCGCTTGAATTGAGAACCGTTGATGATAAATAATGCGGAATTAATGGTAAATTAAACTTTAAGGCATACTTAAAATATTCTTTGTCACATATTTTCTTGCCTTTTATGTATATAAACACACAAATTATTATGCCAAATAATACACCTAAAAGTCCAGCCCCAATAACCTTTGCATACGCTGCGTGCATAGGAAAAATTGTTATTGCAACTATTGCTATAATGGGACTAATAATTGCGTTTAAGAAAGTATACGCTATTACACTTTTATAGTCGTAAATAAATCTTTTACGCATCAACCAAAAAGATATAGCGGCATTCGTGAAGTTTTGAAGCCACATAAACATCAAAAAAGGCGTGCTCAGTTCAAAAACGCTTGGGACTAATAAATTAAATATTATACAAACCGTATACACAAATAGCGACGATATAAACGTCAACGTCAACATACTTGAAGTAAATCCGTTAATATCGTTTTCGTATTTTGTTTGCGCTACGTTATATACCCCACCACTAAGCGAAAGGGTTGCAAATATACCTATCACACTTTCCCACGAAACAAACACGCTTGTTGCGCCGTAGTCTTCAACTTCCATTAAGCGTGTAAAAATAGGCGTTGTTATAAACGACATACCCTTTAAAACAATGTTTGATATAACAAACCAAACCGACGCTTTCGCTGCAGGCGATAAACTATTTAGTTTTTTAAATAGGCTTTTTATTTTGCTCATTAATCTTTATTACCTAAAACAAATCTTCTATTGCTTGCATTATTTGACTGTTATCAGATTGTCCTAAAACGCGTTCTTTTGCCAATCGCTCACGCAACTCATCGTTACAAACTAACTCTTTAACACCACGGTAAATATCATCTACTGTTCTATCAACGACTATCCCGTTAACGTAATTTTCTATCATTTCTAAGTTGCTTGGAATATTACTTACAACCACAGGTTTTCCAAAATACTTTTGTTCAAATACTGCAACCGATTGCCCTTCATAACTTGATGGTTGCACACAAATATCCGCACTTTTAATTAGAGAGTAAGGATTGTCACAATTACCCAAAAGTACAAAACTTTCCTTTATATCTAAATTTTCAATTTCCTTTTCAATTTCGGTGCGGAAAGGACCTTCCCCTGCAACGTACCACTTAACGTTAAATCCTTCATCAATTAAGCGCTTACATACAGGAACGCAAAGATGAAAACCTTTAAGTTCAACAAGTCTGCCTACCGAAAGCAAGTTGATTTCACTTTTCTGCATTAAGTTGGGCTCTTTACTCAAATTATCTATTTCTTTATAATTCAACAATCTAGGTATTGCTATATGCTTAAACTTTTCTTTGAATAAAGGATACTCTTCTATTAAACTATTTAACGAATTATTAGAAACGGTAACAACGTAATTAAGTTTATCAAAGGCAAACTTATCTAACGTTTTATTAGTGTTAATCTTTTTTATATCCGTATGAATCCAACCAATTTTAACGGTTGCATCAACACAATCTGCAACGTAATAATCAGCGGACTCCTCTTCAAAACCTATTGCGACGTCGTAATGAGTATCAATTTTAAGCATAGTTTTCTTCATTTGCTTCCAATCGTGCAAGCTAAACTTCTTAACCCCAAAACGATTGCGTAGGAAACGCCAAATACGGTATAATGCTAGACCAAATTTTTTCTTTTTTATAAGTATTTTTATACTCTTACCAAAAGAACAATTATATACGTCCGCATAATAAGGTGAATCGGGTAATAAATTCACGTTTTTATTTAATTTTTCAAGCAGTGCACGCCCTTCATTAAACAAATACAAATCAACTTCATACTTGTTGTAAT
Organism: Clostridia bacterium; assembly: GCA_017621955.1. Next base: position 5,114 of record JAGASB010000072.1, read on the forward strand.
CAAAACTGTCGCATAAATTTATTAGACATTTTTCTAACCCACCGGTTGATAAACTGCTTGAAACAATCAATACTTTCTTTTTCATTTTTTAAGCCTTTTTGCGCTTTTTCATATATTTTAGTTGATATAAAAATTTATATATACCGTACAAATTGAGCACAATGATTTTAAAACGCTTTCTATCCCCTGGATAGCTTGGAATAAAATACTTCTTATTCTCTTTTACACACCTAATGCATTTTTTAATATCTTGCTTGTACTTTTTTTCTTTTGTGCGCAATAAACACTGCAAAAGCGCTATGTTTGCTTTAACTACTAAGTTTTTTGCTTGACTTAAATATTCTGGACAACTTTTTTCTATTGCTTCAATTTTTCTGTTCGCAAAATATAAAATATCAAAAAACTTATCCGAAAACTCAGCGTGAGATGCGCTATCATTGTTCGGTCTATAATAATAAACAACATCTTTTCTATGCGTAACAATTGGGTTTTTCAAAAAGCATTCAAACACAAAAAAACTGTCTTCGTGTATTTTTCGCCCGACTTCAAATCGAACGTCTTCTATAATATCCCTACTGAAAAGTTTAGCACACGACGAATATGAAATGGGTGCGTCGTTTAACGCTTCAATCAAAGCTTCTTGTTTATTGTATATTGCAATCTGCGCTTCACAAGTCAAATTTTCTACTTTATTTAAACTAGACATTTCTCCCACAGAAATATCTGCGTTACAAGCTAATACATCATTTAATAAAAGTTCTATTGCTTGTGGATAAATGCAGTCATCTGAGTCTAAAAACATTATGAAATTACCAGAAGAACACTCTAAGCCTTTATTTCTAGCAGAACAAACACCTTCATTTATCTGACTTATTACTTTAATATTTTTTTCTTTTTGATATTCTATTAAAATTTGCAAAGAGTTATCTGTCGAGCCGTCGTTTACTGCAACAATTTCAACGTTTTTGTGCGTTTGATTTAAGACGGAGTCTAAACATTCTCTTAAATATTTTTCCGCATTATAAACAGGAATTATCACAGAAACCTTATCACCCTTCAATTTTATACCCCCTGCCAAAAAAACGTATAACTTGTACTTACGTTTCTATAAACGAACAATGCAAAACATATCCATAATAATATAGTTTGTATTACTCGTTTAACTTCACTTTTTCTTGCCACAGTTGAATTTGAGAAATACGCATAGAAACCAAAGATAAAGTAAAAACTTATTCGTTCTGCCGTACGCGAAATTAACCTTAATATCCACATAATGCACGTTACAAGTGTAAAATGCAATAAAAAGTCGTTTAACGGCAATTTGCCATTTTTATTAACACTATAAGCAAACGCAGATAACACACATAATAAAATCAAAAATATCTGACCGTTGCCAGTATATTCAATAGAATATTCATACCCTACAAGTTCATTAAAAAACGATTGGAAAAGTGCAAAGCCACCAGCAAACACAACAGCCAAAACCGCATATACAGTAAAAATGGCGTTGCGACTTTTTAAATACGTTAAAGGGTACATTAACAAAAATATCGCAGCAGATTTATGAAATAAAAATGCTAAACCTACCGTTAGCAAAAATTTTATTAGTTTTTTGTTTTTTGCAAAATCAACTGCCCATAAGCATATAGACATTGCAAGTGCTTGACGTAAGCCCGTTTCAAAAAAACTATACGTTCCAAGCGTCATAAACAAGAATAAAAACACAAACGGGTTTTCGGTATATTTCAAAACAAATCTATATATTGAGCCAAATATAATAATTGCGTTGAACAAAAAATATACCGTGTAGTTATCTGAAAATAATGAAATCAGTTTAACGTATAATCTATAACCAACCTCAACTCTCATTAAGTCCTGACTAATAAGCTGAGTAAACGTGTATTCCCTTATTTCATCTTGGAAAAACCTAACGTAGCCTATCGTATCTACGCCAACGTACTTATATCTAAGCACATAAATTAACACCATTGGCAAAATAGACAAAAACGTTAATGTTTTTTTAATGCTTTTAACATTACTCTCACTTATATTATAAGTTCTTTTATAATTGTTGTAAATGCCCCAAAACAATAACGGTATCAAGGCACAAATACCATAATAAATCATAATATCACACTAATCTTTATAAATCTCTAAATATTTTTCGTAACAAATACTTTTGTCAAACTTCTTATGCTTTTCTTGAACATCAAGTTCTAAATTATTTTGTTTTAACCACTCAATTTTTTCTAAAACAGCATTAACGTCTCCTTCTTCAACAACAAATCCGCTGTCACTATCTATTAGTTCAGGACTACCGCAACAATCAAAAGTTATAACGGGTGTTCCACAACAAATGCTTTCCATATTTACTGTTGGCAACGTATCCGCTCTTGTTAAGTTTACAAATACATTTGCCGAAGCATATATATCTGAAAGTTCTTTTCTATTAGAAACGTAACCAACAGCCAAGACGTTATCAAACTTACTAAAATATTTTTTTTGCTCTTCTTTGCACCCAACTATAACAATTTTAGTTCCATCGTTTTGTTCTGCTATTAATCTTTCTACTATTTCACGGTTTTGTGCGTTGTACCACTTATCCGCCATTCCAAGAATAACAAATTTTTCTTCCAAATCATAAAGTTTACGGAAATCGTTTTCGTGTGGCTTGAATACGCTAACGTCAACTCCATTATAAACCGTTTCTATCCTTTTAGGTCTTAACAATGATTTTTTTGCTTGTCCACATATCCAATTACTACACCCAACAATCGTTAAGTCCTGTATTTTGTTTAGACTGTCGGTTTTTTCTTTAAGAACACACGAAGTATTATCAAAAAATAAACTCGGGACTTCGCTTTTATTTAAAGGACATTTCCCACAAGAGTCTTGCCACTTATCACACCGAACAGCAACGTAATGTGAACATTTTCCTGTAAAAAACCAACAATCATGCAGTGTTATAACAGTTTTAATTTGCTTTTCAGCTAAATATTTACACAGCAAATTCAAATTTATATAGTTACTGTGTAAATTATGCAAGTGTACCACGTCTGGCGCTATACTATCAATCCACTTTAAAAGTTTTTTAGTAGCACGCTTGCTTGCATACGCCTGTTTACCAAATATTCTTGCATAAAGTGCGTGAAGCTTCCAATCTAACTTGTTTCCAATCTTATAACCATTTATCGGAGATTGACCCGAAACCGATTGATACGCAAAATACGCTTGGTCACCATTTGCGACAAGCATTTCACCAATATCTTTAACTATAATCCCTGTACTTTTAAATCCATACACGGCATTAATTTGCAACACTTTCATAATTATTCGCTGTAAACTCGATTAATAACACTGCTAAAAGTTTTATTTATATGCTCAGCTCCATGATTAATATTGCCACATCGAACTGCGTTTTTAGCATAGTTTGCTAAATTTTCAGCACTAAGCAAGTGTGATAAGCCTATTAAAATGTCTGCCTCCTTATCTATAACTATCGCGGATTTCGTATCCTTAAAATATTGTATAGGTGCAAGGTCTGAATTACCAACAGCAAAAATACATTTCCCCGTTGAAAAATAATCCGTTATTTTTGTAGAAAAAGAAAGTCTTGCCATCAAATTTTTATCACTTAAATCTTCTAAAAACAACAAGGTGTCAGCTTCTTTTTGTTTGACTAAAACTTCACTCTGTGGAATGGCAGAATGTACCTTGCACGAATCATGTTGTAACAGTTTCAAATTTTCACTTGATAATTCTGTTTGTGTATATACATCTAAAACAATTTCAATTTGATTTTTATTCAATTCTTTTAAAGCACGTGATATTTTATAAAGCGTCTGGTCGCGACCAATAAGTAAATTGCCAGTATAAAGCATTTTAAGAGGTTTCTGCAAATCTATATATGTTTCTGCTTGTGGTTGCGCATTTAATGGTTTTGACAAGACTGTGCAGTTTATACCGAAAAAACGGTCCGCTTCCTGTTTTGTTTTTGGCGCAATAGCAAAAAATTCTTGTGTTTGTTTTGCTAACTTTTTTAAGGATTTACGTTGAAAAAAACGATAAAATTTATATCCCAGTTTGCGTGATTGTTTATATGTGAAATTATCATCCCAAATATATCCAATTGCTTTTGCCCCTGTTCTTTTTATTGCATATCGAACTATTCTATTCAAGTGAATATATCCTTCAAATGAATATAAAATTATGTTAGGTTTAAACTCATCTAAAAACTCATTTAACTCTTTTGTTTTCCACTTGCCTATTTTCCACACTAACTCTCTTGCAAAAAGCATTGAGTAACGCCTTTTTTGCTTCATTTTATGATATCTTTCGTTATGTTTCTTTTGAGTTTCAGTTTGTTCTGTTTCTTGATTAACACGAAAAACTCGTGTACCTGTTTTCGTTTTTCTTTTAAAAACACTCTTTATAATCTTTTCTTCTGAAATACAAAAATAATTATCGCATGCATTGCTATCAGGTCTTTCTTCTCGAATATATATGTTGGCAACATTTGTATTTTTATATTCCAAAAGTAACGACGCCCAAGTATTGTCGCCCAAAAGGCTATTCCATGAATTTACTGTAAAAACTAAAATCTTAGGTTCATATTTCATATTATAGTCTCATTAATTCCTCAATTTCCTTAAAAATTCTTTGTTGTATTGTTTTAATATCATACTTAATTACCGCCTCTTTACAACGAAGCGACATTTGAATTATCTTATTTTGATTATCGTAAAGTTTTAAAATAGCACTAGCATAGTCATTCGGGTTCTCTACGCCACACAAATATCCAGTCTTGTCATCAACAACATAATCTACAACTCCTCTTGTCTTAGCACCCACTATTGGCAATCCTGCCGCCATTGCTTCTAACGAAGCTAAACCTAAGCCTTCTCTTTTTGAAGGAAAAACAAAAATATCTGCACACTGCATAATTTCATGCACATCTTTTCTATATCCCAAAAATTTCACTTTTTCTTCTATTCTTAATCGCTTTGCTTTTTTTTGTAGCTTATTTAGCAACTCTCCTTTCCCGCAAATCAAATAAATTATATTTTTTCTATCAATTTGAGCAATCGCATCAATTACTGTCTTGTGATTTTTGTGAGGTTTTAATTCACCTACCGACAAAATAACAAACGCATCCTCGGTTAC
>JAGASB010000073.1 GCA_017621955.1 Clostridia bacterium
GATGAAACTTGCAAAACCAAAGTTGACGGCGTGTACGTTGCAGGGGATTGCAGAACAAAAACAGTAAGGCAAGTTGCAACGGCTGTTGGTGACGGCGCTGTTGCTGCAACCAACGCTTGCTTATACGTTGAAAGTTTATAGGTGTAATATGTGGAACTGGAAGAATAGAGCAATAACTTTCAGTTTTGACGATGCTGTTACGCAAGATGAAAGGGCGATAGAAATATTAAATAAATATGGACTAAAAGCGACATTTAACATCAATTCTTCGCTTTTAGGATTACTCGGCTCACTTGGGCAAGGCGCAAATTTAACTAACCACAATAAAATTAAAGCGTCAAAGTTAAAAGAACTTTATAAAGGGCACGAAGTTGCAGTTCATACTCTTACGCACCCTAACTTAACAACGCTTGACGAAGAAACGATTATAAGGCAAGTTGAAGAAGACAGATTAAAATTATCTGAACTTTGCGGTTATGAAGTAGTTGGTATGGCTTATCCTTGCGGTGGGGTAAACAACGATGATAGGGTAGCAAAAATCATTAAAGAACATACAGGCGTAAAATATTCAAGGACAATAACTTCTACCTATAATTTTGATTTGCAAGAAAACTTATATAGGTTTAATCCTTCTGTGCACACTGCCGAAGAAAAATTATTTGAAACGGTAGAAAAGTTTTTAAGCGTTAAAACTGATAAGCCACAAATATTATACGTTTGGGGGCATACTTACGAAATGGATATGCCAAGCGTTCCATTTTCTTGGGAAGATTTTGAAAAGCTTTGTAAATTATTAAGTGGCAAAGAAGACGTTTTCTACGGAACGAATAAAGAAGTACTTTTATAAGAGTAGCAAAATTAAGAAAAGCACGGTTTAGTGCGTCAGTAATAGGGATTATTACTGACGCACTAGTTATATTTGCCTATCGGCAAGTTATATTGCTTTCGCAGTTATATTTTGCTATGCAAAGTTATATTTACCCACAGGGTAAGTTATGGCAAATATAATATAACTTTGACTGTAAGTCAAAATATCACGCAAGAAACTTGCATATCACTTTTAGCCACAAGGCTAAAAATATAACTTATAATAGTTTATCTTTTGTGGATAAGAAAAGCACACTACGTTTCACTTTTAGTGAAGTATAGTGTGCTATGCTTTTATTATGGATTAAAAATCCCTAACGGAACAACGGTTTTAACCGTGCTTTTTTGATGCAAAAAATTATTTTTTAACAACGTTAATATTTTTAATTCCGTAGTACTGAAAACTTTTAATAGCATCTTTATCAATTCCTTCACCGCACATAACGATAGGCACGGCTGGTGGGCAAGAAACGGACGGACTTGCTAAGATTCGCCCTAAACTATCATTAACGTTTATAGTTTCGGACGGGCAAAGCATAGCGTTCCTAATAGAAGTTTTGCGTTTTAAGATAGTCGGCTTTGGTGGTGCGACTAGGATAGGTTCTTTTTTCGGTAACGATAAAAGAACGTTCGCAAGCTTATCAATATCGCCATCTAAATTTTCACAAGACAACATTAAAACAAGGTAGTCGGGGTCATAAAACTCGCATACGATATCGTTTTTTTGTAAAAATTCGTTTATTTCATAACCCGTGTAGCCGTATTCTTTTGTGCGCAAAGTAATCTTTAACGGTTCACTATATATTAGTGAATAACCGTTACTTATGAGTCTAATTTTAAGAAATTCTATTTTTTTAACAGTTTTAGAAAGCTTGTTTTTATAGTCTAAACTAATGTATTTATTAGTGTAGTCTAATGACTGTAAAATTAAATATGATGGACTTGTTGAACCGAATAGGGCAAGTGCGTCACGGGCATTCTGCTTAAATTCAGCAGGTGCGTTATAAGATATATGTAGATAAGCACCACCTGTTAAAGTTGGCAGAGTTTTGTGTGCAGAATCGCA
>JAGASB010000074.1 GCA_017621955.1 Clostridia bacterium
CCATTTCTAACTAACTTTATTGATTTGATAGAAAAGGTCTTTTTGTCGTGCAATTTTTTTATTATATATTTAGCTTTAGAGGAAAACCAATTTGGTTTTTACAACATAACAAGCGTTATGTGTTACAATTGGGGGCAACATAACAAGCGTTACGTTGTTTTTGAGTTGTGGCCTATGTTAGCTACTCCTTATATGGGAGTATTTTTTATGGTCAAGGTGTAGTGTTTGCTACAAAGAGCATCTAATTGTGTTTGTATGTGAGTTGGGAGAATGGAAAGAGAAGCGGATATTGGAGCGATTCTGATAGATAATGCAATTCATTTAATTGCAGAAGGTGGCTTTGAGAAAGCAACGACAAAAAATCTAGCGTATTACAGTGAAACCTCGAAAGAAGTTAAAATGAATGAAGTTTACATATATCGCTTATTTGGAAGTAAAGAAAATTTATATGAAACGGCGTTTTTAACTTTGGATAAAGAATTTACGGAAGCTGCGAGAATGGCATTAGCCGTTTCGTGGGGTGTTGATACTAACGAAAAGAAAAAGTTTTATGAGTTCTTTCTTAAACTGTGGGATTTTGTGTTAAAAAATGAAGCTCATTGTAGATGCTACGTGCGTTATTATTATTCGGTTTATTTTAAGGGCAAAGCGTTAGAAAAACATCACAAGCATTTTGACTCTATAGTGGAGGCGTTCAAGCCGTTATTTATAGAAGAAGCTGACGTGTCGGCTATTATGCACAGCATATTTACAACCTTATTAGATTTTGCTATAAGGGTTTATAACGGAGTGCTTGCGAATGATGAAGAAAACAGACCGCACATTTTTAACGTTTTATATTGTATAGCTATGACGTATCTAAAGAATCCCGATACAAGCAATGTAAAAACACTACTACTCTAAAATGAGTGCGAATGAAGCAAAATGATTTGTTTTATTTACATATAGAACGGAGGAGGAAATGGGTAAAAGCAACAAGTTAAAATACATTTTAATAATCATTTCCATCATCTTAACTTTAACGGGCGTTGTTTTGTTCACAACGATACAAGACAACAATAAATTAAAGGAAAATACTGTTATAGAGATTGACGGGGCAACCACTAAAACCTTAAAAGCAGAAATTGATGGGCTATATCCAGGAAAGACTGAAGAATACGTTATTTCGTTTACTGGGGATAATATAAAAGACTATTTGATTACGCTTGATTTTAACGGCGATAATGACGGAACTCTTAAAAACTTTATAGAAGTAGAGATAAAAACGAACGAGTCTTCAATTAACAAGACGTTAAATGAATTACTTGAAGGCGATTTGATTTCTCTTGGCACTGGTGTAACGGAGATAACAATATCGTATACTATGCCGATTGAAGTTGGTAATGAAGCACAAGGGGTAAGCGTCGTGTTCTACATAGAACTCGAAGCGAAAACTATTGAAGGATGAGTAACGAAAATATTAAAGATAAAAAAGCAATTGTAAAAAAGGTCTTAAAAATAACAGGCAACGTTCTCGTGTATCTGCTAATGGCGATTGCAATGTTTGTATTGGTTATAAGCATCACGTCAAAAAAAGACAGCGACGGCACTGCTACGGTTTTTGGGTATCAGCTTAGATTTGTTCAGTCCGACTCAATGGAAGAATGTGAATTAACGGACGTTAGCAATTTTGAGATTAAAAGCATACGTGTTAAATCTTGCGTGTTTGTAGACGTTGCACCGGAATCGGAAGAAGAAAAAGCCGAATGGTATAAAAGCTTAAAAGTAGGCGATGTATTAACGTTTAAATACGTTTACAGCAGACAGGAAACGATAACGCACCGTATCGTTAATATTGAAGAAAAAACAACGGGCGGATATATCATAACCCTAGAAGGTGACAATAAAAACGCTGAAACGGATCTCATGCAACAAACGATAGACACGTCGCTCACAGACAGTCCTAATTATATCATTGGTAAAGTGACAGGACAAAGCTATGTGTTGGGTTTACTCGTATATGCGTTCAAAACACCAGTTGGAATTGTTTGCTTAATAATTATTCCCTGTCTTATTATCATTGCTTTTGAAGTAATACGGCTTGTAAAAGTATTCGGTAAAGATAAGAAAGAGAAACAACAAGCAGAAAAGAAAAAGCAAGAGGATGAGATAGAAGAGTTAAAACGCCAACTTGCGGAATTGCAAAACAAAAAGAATGATACGGCTCCAGTAGAAGTTGTAGAAGCACCACCAGTAGAAACGCCGGTAGTAGTTCCTGAAACACCACCGACTGAAATAAAAGAAGACGTATCGCATAGTGAAACTATAGAATCAACGGTCAAAGACACAGAACCGATTATAGAAAATACCGAAAACAATAAACCTATGGAAGGAGAAGAATAAAATGACAGCACTTATATACATATTCATAATTATGGCAGTTATGATGGGAATGTTTTGTATGTTCGTTATTGCACG
>JAGASB010000075.1 GCA_017621955.1 Clostridia bacterium
AAGCAGTAAAACTTCCCATTATGGGCATAGGCGGTGTTGCAACGGCTGAGGACGTTGTTGAAATGATGCTTGCCGGTGCAAGTGCAGTTCAAGTCGGTGCAGAAAATTTAGTAAATCCGTATGCTTGTAGAGATATTATAAACAATCTTCCGCAAGTAATGAAAAAATATAAAATTAACAGTTTAAAAGAAATTATAGGAGTGGCTCACCAATGAAAAAAGACGTAATAATCGCTTGTGATTTTAACGGCAAAGAACAGCTTTTCGATTTTCTTGATAAGTTCAAGGAAGAAAAACCTTACTTAAAAGTGGGTATGGAATTATTCTATGCCGGCGGAGTAGAGATTGTAAAAGAAATCAAACGTCGTGGACATAAAATCTTTTTAGACTTAAAACTTCACGATATTCCTAACACTGTAAAAAAATCAATGGCAGTGCTTTCAGGGTACGACGTTGATATGGTAAACTTGCACGCAAGTGGCGGTTCGGTTATGATGAAAGGCGCACTTGAAGGCCTAACTCGTGCAGACGGAACAAGACCGCTTTTGATTGCAGTAACGCAGTTGACTTCTACCAACCAAGAACTTATGACAAACGAACTTTTAATTGATAAACCGCTTGACGAAGTGGTTATGAGCTATGCTGAAAACGCAAAGAATTGCGGACTTGACGGTGTAGTTTGTTCACCGCTTGAAGCAGGCAAGGTTAAAGACGTTTGTGGTAAAGAATTTTTAACCGTAACCCCGGGTATCCGTCTTGCAGGCGATGCTGTTGGCGACCAAAAGCGTGTAACCACACCTGCAATGGCAAAAGAACTTGGTTCTGACTACATAGTTGTAGGTCGTTCAATCACGGGTGCGCAAGACCCCGTTAGTGCGTACAGAAAGTGCGTTGAAGAATTTTTAGGATAAAAAAAGGAGATACGATAATGGAAATTGCAAAAATCGTTGCACAAAACTTGCTTAAAATAAAAGCTGTTTTTCTTCGCCCCGATGAACCTTTCACTTGGGCAAGCGGAATAAAGAGCCCTATCTATTGTGATAACAGACTTATTCTCACCGCACCTGATGCTCGTGACGTTGTAGAAAACGCAATCGCTGAAACGGTAAAAAGAGAATACCCCGAAGCCGAAGCACTATTTGGAACAAGTACGGCAGGTATTGCACACGCAGCAATCGTAGGTCATATTCTAGGTATGCCTATGGGTTACGTTCGTGGTTCAAGTAAAGACCACGGCAGAAACAATAAAATTGAAGGCAAGTTAGAACCAGGTACTAAGGTAGTAGTTGTTGAAGACCTTATTTCAACGGGCGGAAGTTGTATCGACGTTGTTGAAGCGCTTCGTGAAGCAGGTGCAGTCGTACTTGGTATAGTAAGTATTTATACTTACGGAATGAAGAAGGGTATTGAAAGACTTAAAGAAGCAAACGTTAAAAACGTTTCGCTCACTGATTTTGATACCGTAATCGAAGTTGCAGCACAAACGGGCTACATAAAAGAAAGCGATAAGGAAAGATTGA
>JAGASB010000076.1 GCA_017621955.1 Clostridia bacterium
AAGCAAAGGATGAGCCAAGGCAACCGCAAACGAGCGAAATTGAGGAAAATTTCGAGCCGTGGAAGCCAAAGGTACGCAAGAGTGGCACAGGATGCGTGTATCAGATAAACGATCACCTGTGGGAAGGAAGCTACTTCCCAAGACTCCCCGACGGCAGCCGAAAGAAATTCAATGTGTACGCAAAGACACGAGAAGAATGTGAAACGGAGCTTGCCAAGATGATAGAGCAAAAGAAAAAGGAAATCGCCGAACTCAAGAAAAAGGCGAAAACGGCATAACACACAGAGGGGCGACCACAAACGGTCGCCCCTCAAAAATTGCGTCGGAGGAAGCAAAGAAAAGCCAAATCGGTTGAAAAGTTCATAGAAATATGATATAATTAACTCAACGAAAAATAAGAATTTGTCGATAGTAATCGATAGTTAAACTATAATAAAACGGAGAATTTGTTATGAAAAAAATATGTTGTGTAAACGATATGCCCGGCGTGGGAAAAATTGCTTTGTCGGCTATGATACCTATCCTTGCCGCAAAAGGTATCGACGTTGCTTCCTTGCCAACCGCTTTGGTCTCCAATACGCTTGATTTTGGCAAGTTCGATATTCTCGACACCACCGACTATATGGAAAAGACCGTTGGCATTTGGCAGGAGCTTGGATTTAGATTCGATTGCATTGCCACGGGTTTTATGGTTAATCCTAAACAGATTGACATCGTGGAGCGCCTGATCAATAATCAAGACATCAACAAGCCTCTGGTCGTTGTCGATCCAATCATGGGTGACGAAGGTAAGCTATATAATGGAATGACGGATAATAATGTGGCAATCATGAGAAAACTCAGTTCAAACGCCGATATTTTGATTCCTAACTTTACCGAAGCATGCTTCCTGACAAACCATTTTTATAACGGAGATGCTTTAAGCCACGGTGAAGCAGAAGATTTAATTGAACGAGTTCGTCACCTTGGCAGCAAATCGGTTGTCATCACAAGCGCCTCCGTAGAAGGTGAAAACTGCGTTATAGGATATGATCATACAAAGGACGAGAACTTCAAAATCGGATTTGAACTGATAGATGTACGTTTCCCCGGAACAGGAGATATCTTTTCCGCTGTTCTTGTAAGCGACGTGCTGAATGGTGAATCTTTGTATGCTGCTACAAAACATGCAATGGAAACAGTAAGAAACATTATTGTTGATAATCTCGATAAAAAAGATAAGTTTTACGGTGTTGATGTTGAGCGTTACATAAGCGAGGGTAAATTATGAGAATTAAAATTACTTTGGTAGAACAAAAAGGTACTTCTCCATGCCACAGGGGACACAAAGTTGGAGACGTGTTTGATTTTGACACAGAAAGGGGTAAACTGTGTCCAATGGCTGCGCATGTTCTTTTTCCTATGATCGATATCTTGCGCTACGGCGGCGAGTTAAAGAGCAATGTTTTCTGTTGTCCTGATGTCGATACAATAAATGTTTTCAAAATTGAGAAGGTAGATTAAAACAATAACTCTCAAATTCCAATTTGTCTGTGAGTTTAACTGTACGCATTTTAATAAACTGTACGCACTTTTTATGGGGTGTATGCAAATTGTATCAAAATAGGTATTTACACACATTATGAATTCTTGACGATAATGACCTATCTATAGCAATTATGTTGCTATCGTGCACAGCTTATGCTATAGAGTGCGATTTTTAGATTAAAGCAATTATATTACTTTTTAAATTGAGATTTAATATTATGATAAAATGTACAAAATGTGGGGAAGATATAAGGGACGATAGTAAATTCTGCCCTAACTGTGGAAATAAAGTAGAAAAAAGTGATAAAGATATGAAAACTAATGAACAGGAATCCATTAAAACAAATAATTCAATAAAAAAAAGACCATTTTATAAGAAAGTTTGGTTTTGGGTAGTAGTATCTATGGTTGGGTTAATAGTCATCTCGAACGGAGAAGGAGATAATATTAATAGTTCAAGCAATAATTATATTTCGACGAGTTCGGTATCAGTGGATAATGCTAATTATATAGGTGAAGAAGTTGAATGCTCAAATTGGAAATTAAGAGTGTCGGATGTTAAAACTGCAAATATGACTTCTGATCGAAGTGAAACTACTTGGTTTTATATAACATTTTATGCAACAAACATTGGAAATAAAGAGGATTATTTCAAACCATCTTATATTTCGATATCAAAAGGTGAAGTTACATATAGTAACATAGAATTATTAGGAAATGAATATTTTGAAAGAAGTAGATTATGTCAACCTTTCATAGAAGAAAAATTTACTATAGTTTTTGAAGTGCCGAGAGGCTCGGATTATCAAGATTTCACTTTTAATGTTAAATTTATTGTTAATTCAACAAATATATTTTTGAAGAACAGAACGTAATTATAGCTGTAACAGGATATTTTAAGCCAATAGTTTTTGATAGAGTAGAATTTATTGAAAAGAATGTTGTTGAAGCATTGATTAAATAGATGATTATTATAACAATCGAATCTCTTCAAGGGGATTAAAATGTATCAAAATCTTATTTCAACCCTTGGTATTTAGTATCATTTTTATTATTTTATATTTTCACACACATAAGAAAAGCAAAGGTTTGATACAATCGTATTAGACCTTTTTTCTTTACTTAAAGGGAGTTCTTTCCTTTCTGTAAGTAAACATTAGAGCATTGTAAAGGTGTTAAACAGCACTTTTGCAGGGTTCTTTTTCTTTATAATAAATAACTGCAGAACGATAGGCCTATCAACGAAACGATAGATATTACCAAGGTTTTTTTAGTTATACGAGAGGCGGATATATTGAAAAAATGCTTGAACGTCTTGAGACAATATTAAAATAGTATTCGTCTCTACAACCAAACTATATAAAGTACGTCTAGCTTTATATAGTAGAACAAGTTCGATTATACTTTTTTATTTTGATATAATCAATTTAAACAAGTATAATATAGTCAACGAAATGTTCGTGATTTTATTATACGAATAAACTCACCGATAAATAAGAATTTGATGGTCACTTTTAAGGTGATTAACAAATTAAGGAGGGGATCTTTATGACTAAAAAGAGGAAGATTATTTTTGTAACGGTAGCGTTCTCTATTTTATTGGCTATAGTGGTAAGTTTTACATATATTTTTGCTGTGGCATTGCCACAAAAGCTAGAGAAGGAGCAATTATTAGAAGCGATGCAGGAGTATTATGATGCAAAGCTTGCTATGTATGCAGCGGAAAACGAGAAATATGATGACTATGAGGTGGACGTTGCATTCCTTGGCGACAGCCTTACCGACGGATACGA
>JAGASB010000077.1 GCA_017621955.1 Clostridia bacterium
GTGTTATCTAAAAGACAGCAATCCTACACCTTTAGGCGCTTTAACGGACTTTATGGCTGAAAACTGGGAAAGCCTTAAAGAATTATCAAGATACGATATTCTTGATAAGTTTTATGAAAAATATATTTAGGAGATAACATCATGAAAAAAATAGATAAAAGAAAAAACGCTGGATATGACATTATTTCAACAATATCATTTCCAGCAGAAGAATATGTTTTAGGAATTAAGACTATTAACGAGAAAAATCAATATGTTACTTGGTGTTGCGTAGAAAAAGACAATTATCACTACGGACACTATTTTAATGATTATAAAACAGCCGTTAAAGATTTGTATGAACGAGCTAAAAAATATATAGAATGGACTTTGGAGAATATATTATGAAAAAGATTAAAGAAATATTTATTGTTAGTTTTGACTGGGCTTGTGACGATAACAAAGGTTTAGATATCTATGCCTTCACTACCTATCAAGCCGCTTATGAAAAATTTGATAGTTTAATTAAAGACGAGTGCAATCCGGATAATAGTTGGGTTGGCGATATGGTCTTTGATGAAAATGGCTGTGTTCAGTCAGGTTATGACATTAGCACCAATGACCTTGATGGTAGAAAAGAAAGACAAGAAAACCTATACTGGACCGTTGACGATTTAGGTAATTATAGCCGTTATTCGTATATATTTTTAGAAAGAAAAGAATTATTAGGAGATTAAATTATGAAACAATATAAAGTGATGGCGCATATCCACTCTTTAGATGGAGAAATGCGAGAAGTAACAGTATTAAAACAAGAAGATATGTTCGGGCATCCAATACCGAACGCATATATAGTTGATTATGGTGGTGTTAAATGCACCGCCATTTTTAATACTTATAACGGTCAATACTACGCAGATGATAAGTACGGAATTATAAAGGAGAATTAAAATGGAAAAGAAATTTAACGAACTTAAAAGCTATTTAGACTATGAGTTTTCTTCTGGTTGTGAAACTGGTCAAGATTACAAAGCCTTTGAAAGAAAATATATAAACTACCTTAAATTATTATGTAAACAATGTGGTTGGGAATTTTTTAGTGCAAATAAAAATCACTACTGTTTTACTGCGTTTATTAAGAACGAACAAAACAACTTTGTATATATTTCCATTAGCGACGTTAGATGGAATAAAGACTGGTTTTATCACGTCTTAATCCGTTCAGCAGAACACTCTAAAGATTATAGGGGTGGTACTAACCACTATGCAGAATTGTCTAATTTACAAGTTGGAATAGATTGTCTATTTCAATGGTGAAAGCCTATGGATAACAAATATGGATATAAGGTTTGCTACAAGGAATTAGGTAGACAACGATTAAAAGTTCATTTAGTTACAAATTCTTTACGTCTTGCAGAGTGGGAAATTCAATATTATGAAAACCATCAGCAACGAGATAGAAAAACTAATAAACTAATCCGTGAACCTACTTGGTTTATAAAACCTGTTAAAACGCTTTTAGAATACAAATGGCTTTGGAAAGGGTGTCCGTTTTAGGATGCCCTTTTGAAATTACTTTAAGGAGATTAAAAATGATTAAATTAAATCTTAAACCCGAAAACGAAGAACAAGAATTACTTGTTAAGTATTTAGAAGAAAACGTCAGCGAAATACTTGCCGATAAAATCAACAATGGCGTGCGTATAGAAAAAGACGAAAAATCTTTAACGAATAAAAAAGACTTAAAAACGTTTATGGACTACGCATCAAAAAAGGCTAAAGAGTTTGCCGAAAAAGGTAAAAACTATGCTTGTATAAGCCACGAAAAGGTTTTTAGTTGGGCTATTCACTACTTTGAAGAAGATACCATTGAAGGCACATTATATAACGAAGATGGAACTATCTTTAAGGCAGTTGCAACAACTACTACAAAACAAGAAAAAACGGTTGCAAAGCCCGTAAAAACAACTAAAAAACCTGATAATCAATTCACTTTGTTTGATATTATTCCACAAGAATCAACCGAAGAAACAGCTGAAGACGAAGATATTGAAGAAGATGATGAAGAACCTACTGAAGAAGAAGTTCAAGACGCTATGGAAGCATTAGCTAAAGAAGATATTAAATATCAAGGCTCTCCCATCTATCAAAAATATATGGAAATTCAAAG
Organism: Clostridia bacterium; assembly: GCA_017621955.1. The sequence continues at coordinate 2,150 of JAGASB010000077.1, forward strand.
ACAATATCCAGACTGCATTATTGCATACCGTTTAGGTGATTTTTATGAAATCTTTGGCGAAAACGCTAAAAAAGTTGCAAACAAAATTGATTTAACTTTAACTGGTCGTGATTGTGGCTTACCTGAACGAATACCAATGGTTGGTTTTCCTGCTCACGTTATAGATGATTATATAGCAAAAATCATAGAGTTTGGGAAAATCGCTATTGTAGAACAAAATAACGTAGATGTTAAAGAGAAATCTAAACAAGTTGCTGTTGATACTGAAACAGGCGAAATAATCAATGTTTCAGAAGATAATGACGACTTGGAAGAAATAGTAAAATCCATAGATAAAGAAATAATGCTTAAACTTTACAACCTTTTAGATGGTGAATTAGATATTAGATAAGGAGATTAAAAATGAATATAGAGAAACTTAAACCTATTCCCAAATACATTGAGAAAAAAATAAGAAAATTAGACAAAGAAGTTTGCACACAACAGCGTGGTTTACGCTTTTATGCCTACCTTACGAAATTAGACGGTGAATTAGTAAAAATAACAGTTGCTA
>JAGASB010000078.1 GCA_017621955.1 Clostridia bacterium
AAAACTTACTGATTATTTAATGACTCGTAACGGTTTTGAACTTGTTGAATATACGGATAGAAAAGTGCTTGCAAAAGATGCGCAAGAAGCATTTAAGGTTATCGACGTGGCGTTCTCAGTACTTCACGGCTCAGTTCCGCTAACCGATGCAGTAATTAATAAAGCACTTGCAGATTACATACCGTTAGTCAACCTTAAATATATTTGTTCAATCAAGGATAAAGAAGGCAAGATTGCAGGCTTTGCGGTGCTTGTTCCGTCAATAGCAAAAGCATTAAAGAAGTCTAACGGCAGAATGTTGCCATTCGGTATGTTTAGAATGCTTAAAGCCTTAAAAGGCAAAAACGACACGCTTGAAATGTTCTTCGTTGCCGTTCTTCCCGAATATCAAAGCAAAGGCTTACCTGCAATAATGATGTACCAATTAACACGCATGTGCGTTGAAAACGGTGTTAAAATTTGCGAAACGGGTCCCGAACTTGAAGAAAACGAAGCAGTTAGAAGTTTTTGGAAGAATTTCGACGCACGTCAACACCGCCGTCGTCGTTGTTGGAAAAAAGAAATTTAATTAAGGAAAAATAAAAATGGAAAATTCAAAAAAGAAAGAAATTTTAAGAGCGATTAAATTTTTGCTCTTTTCAATAAGCGCAGGCGTAATACAGTTCGCAAGTTTTGCTTTAATGGATTTAATCCCTAATTTTGATTACGTTATAAAAGCGTACATAGCACTTACTTTATCGGTAGTTTGGAACTTTACTTTTAATAGAAAATTTACGTTTAAGTCGGTAAGCAATATTAAGATAGCAATGTTTAAAACCTTTTGTTATTATTTAGTGTTTGCACCCCTTTCAATTCACCTTGCGGACATCTATTTAGTAAAAACTCTTCAATGGAACGAACTGTTAGTTACCGGGTGTGTTATGCTTATTAACTTCGTTACCGAATTCTTGTTCCAACGTTTTTTCATTTACAACAACTCACTTGATACTGCTGTAAAAAAAGTAAAGGCTGAAACTGCCGTAAGTGAAGAAAACTTAAAAGACTAACAATGAAGGAATTTAACGCAAAGAACAAAAAAAGAGGACTATTTTTTAGGTTTATTGCAAAAATCGTAAGTTGGTTTTATCGTGGCAGTGAATTTATCGGACTTGAAAATTTACCCGATGAGCCATGCGTGATTGCGGGCAATCACTCTAAAATACACGGACCGCTTATGGGGCAGTTGTATTTACCATTTAAAAAACTTATGTGGTGCGATGGACCTATGATGTATAGGAAAGAATTTCCAAAATACGCACACAGTAATTTTTTTAACGGAAACCCCACAAGATTTCAACGTTTTATCGCAAAAATGCTTGCGCCATTAGTTGCTTATATTTTTAGAAATGCCGACGCGTTGCCTGTTTATAGGGATATGCGCGTAATTAAAACTTACAAGTATTCAGTTGAAGCAATGAATGAAGGATACAATATAGTAATCTTTCCCGAATGCCCCGAAAAAAATAATGAAATAATCAATAAATTAAACGAATATTTTGTAGACGTAGCACGTTTTTATTACAAACAAACGTGTAAAGAATTATTGTTCGTACCTATGTATTATTCGGTAGAACTTAGGAAAGTTTTGTTTGCAAAACCTATCAAATTTGATGCGTCATCACCGATTGATGAGCAGAGAAAAAAGATTTGTTCGTACATTATGGATGAAATTACAGGCTTAGCAAAAACACTTCCTGTGCATACGGTAATACCTTTTAATAACGTGCCCAAAAGCGAATATAAAAAGTCAAAATAAAGACATGAAACAGCTGAAAATTTCGGCTGTTTTTATATTGACAGAAAAATTTCTTTATGTTATTATTTTACATAAGGAGATTTTTTATTTATGAGTTTAACTGATAGGGTAGCATTTATTACAGGCGCAGGTGGCGGAATAGGCAGTGCAGTTTCCATAGCTCTTGCAAAAGAGAACTGCAAAGTTGTGCTTTTTGGCGGAAAGTCAGTAGAAAAACTAGAAAAAACTGCTCAAAAAATTATTGAACTTGGTGGCAAGGTGGAAGTTTTTTCGGGCGATTTAACCGATGATAGTTGTATGAAAAAATTATATCAATCAGCCATAAAAAAAGTAGGTAAAATTGATATTTTATTCAACAATGCAGGTATGGCACTAAACTGTGCTTTTGAAGACATTGATGCAAGCGTTTTTGATAAAATTATGAAAATTAACGTTCGTGTTCCTTATCTTCTTACTCAGTTAGCTTTGCCTATGCTTAAAAAGTCGGATAGGGCAAGTATAATAAACGTCGCTTCGGTGGTGGCTCACGCTGGCTATGCTATGCAGAGTGCATACGTCGCTTCAAAGCACGCACTTTTAGGGTTTACTAAATCTCTTGCGGCAGAAGTGTTTGATAAGGGTATTCGTGTTCACGCAATATCACCTGGGGGTGTTTATACTGATATGGTCAAGGTTTCCCGTCCCGACTTAACCCCTGATGGAATGACCATGCCCGAAGAAGTGGCAGAAGTTATTATATTCTTGCTTAAACATCGTAATAATGCAGTTATAGACGAAATTCTTATACACCGTACGGGTAAAACACCCTTTTTAGTTTAGAATAATAAACAAGTTCAACTTGTAAAATATAAAGATAATTTTATACAACTATTAGGATAATTAAATTATGACACATAAAGTTAAGTTATGTTATCATATCATTAATGAAAAAATATAAAGGAATACATTATGTTAAAAAATGTACCTAAACTATTAAGTCCTGAACTATTAAAAATTCTAAGTGAAATGGGGCACGGTGATGAAATTGTTATTGCGGACGCAAACTTTCCGTCGGCAAACTACGGCAAGAGAGTAATTCGTGCAGACGGCATAAGCGGTTGCGAAATGCTTGAAGCAGTGTTAAGTGTTTTTCCGCTTGACACCTACTCTAATCCCAATATGATTTTAA
>JAGASB010000079.1 GCA_017621955.1 Clostridia bacterium
AATGTCTAAAATGGAAGACGGGCGGATATACGTTGGGTTTGACGGACTGGGGATAGACTTTACTTGTTCTTCCGTGTTAGAGTACGATTATTATTGTAACAAAGATTGTTAAATGATGAAACGTTTTTTTGGTGTTTTCATTGTATGTCAATAAGTTACTTGCATAAAAAAGAATAAAGACAAGGTTGTGAAAAATGCTTAAAAACAAAGAAGAAGGACACTCAAAGAGTGTCCTTTTTCTGGTGCCACCGATTGAAAGACAATCGAACACGCAATAAAAGAAAAATCCCGATCAATTTCGGGAGAGAAATTATCGGGATAAGGGTTCTTTATATAGTTGTAATAGATTTCCACTTTATCATCATACAAGACGATTTTTTGTATTAACGCAAATAGCATCATTTTTGGACTTTGCCTATTATCGTTCTTTGCTTCTCTCAATTCTTTGCACGCAATGGAATACTATCAGATTTGTCTACGTGCTATTTTAAATTTTGCTTAATAAGTATTTATAAAAATCTTCTGCGTAAGCAGATTTCGGTAATCGGCTATGAAGCTCTATTATTAAATCCCTTTGACAAACAGGATAAGAAATAGGGATTAAAGCGACGTTTTTGTTGTTTATTTTCCCCCAAGAATATTCGGGCCAAAAGGCAACGCCTGCGCCCATACTGATGATATTTTGCACGGCAACGGGGGAATCTGATTCAAACAAAATTTTCGGTAAAAAACCTGCAATAGAACAAAATTTATTACATATAACACCAAAAAGTCGAGTATTAGAAAGCATAATAAAACTTTCGTCTTTTACTAAAGATAAATCGATGGTGTCATAACTAGCGTATTTTGAATTTTTCGGAACGGCAAGATAAATTTTTTCTTCTTTAATACAGCGGTGAATATAATTTTTAGAATTATCGCTATTTAATCCATTTGTAGTAATAACAATATCGCAATCATATTTTAATTCGTTCTGCTCAAAGTCAAAAATGACGTCAGGATTTTTCTTTTTATATGTCATAATCGTATTGATGACAAAAGTCGAAGCGGCCAAAATATTCAATTTCACCGTTCTATTAACCGAATTTTTTAATTGTTCGATTTCATTTGGAAGAGAGTCAAATTGCGGAAGCAGCACGTCTAAACGTTCTTTCAGATATTTTCCAAATTGTGTTAAGACGATTCTTCTTCCTTGTCTATGAAACAACTCTACGTCCAACTCAAATTCAAGCGTGTGGATAGCTTGTGTTAAAGACGGTTGAGAAATATGCAAAATTTCCGACGCACGTGTAATGTGTTCCACCTGTGCCGTTGTGTAAAAATATTTGAGCTTTTGTATATCCATAATATCACCTTTCATAGACGTAGCCTATTGTTTTCATAAAAATTATATATTTTACTTTTCTTTTTGTCAAGTGTATAATATAAGAAAAACAAAAAAGGAGAAAAGTAAATGCAAATTTTTGAGTTCATTATGCTTGCTTGTTTTGGGTTATCGTGGCCTATATCCGTATATAAGAGCATAAAATCCAAGTCCACGCAAGGCAAAAGCGTTGTTTTCATTGTTGCCATCATTATAGGCTATATTTCAGGTATTATAGGAAAAATTATAAATGACCAACTGACGTATGTCTTGATTATCTATTGTTTCAATTTGATTGTTGTTTCGGTTGATTTGGTTTTATTTTTCATTAACCGCAAGCGTGAAAAGGAGGTATAATTATGAAAGAGAGTGTTAAAACAGCTGCAAACGCAATGATAGGATTAAACGATATTACGCTGAAAGGGGAAATAGCCGTCTTTGGCTCTACGTATATGTCAAAATTTCCTTTGTATGAATTTATCAATAAATGTCAACTGGAAAGTGCTGTATATAATCGTAGTATAAAAGGGTTGACGATAGAAGAAGCGCTTCAAATTGTAGAAGATTGTATTATAGCCATTGCGCCCAAAAAGGTTTTTATAGCATTAGGCGAAGAAGATGAAAACAATCCAAACGCAATAAAATACTACAATGAAATCATTAAAAAAATTAGGGTAGAAATACCTGCGTGCAATATTTTCTTAATAGGTTTGTTGGGCGAAAGCGAGTATATAAAGAATTTTAATAATAATATTCTGTCGTTGTGTGATAATAAAAAAATCAAGCATATACAATTTGTTTCCCCTAAATTGTCAGAGCTGGGCATAAGCAAAGCAAGATTTAAGCAGATGAGTTGTTTTTTTCGGGATAAGCCATTGACTATGGTGGAAGCGTTCGCAATGGCTAATTAGTATGATATTGGACGCTTTATAAATGTAAGCAAATTATAAGTCCTCGTTCCGAAGCGGAGCGAGGACTGTACTTTTTAAGACTTATTCAATTGCGATATAACTCTTTTCAGGAATTTTCGGCTGAATCTTTGGAATTGTCAAGCACAAGATCCCGTTTTCATATTTAGCTTTGATATCGTTTTGCGTAATATCTTCGCCGACATGGAATGTTCTGGAGCTATACTCCGAAATTTCCTTTCTGCGGTAAGAAGCAGTATCTTTTTCGTCGCTTTCTTCTTGTTCGTTTTTGCTGCATACGATGCTCAAATAGCCGTTTTCAAGGGAAATTTTGATTTGTTCCTTTTTGAATCCGGGAACGGCAACGTCGATTTGATATTCTGCATCCGTTTCACGAACGTTCGATTTTAAGTAATCGTTTTCGCTTGCAAATACGGGACGGAAGAAATCTTCGAACGCATCAAAAATAGAGGGCACAGTGTTGTTACGTCTTTGTAAATAGTTGTTCATAATGTTACTCCTTTAATGTATTATTTTTTCGGATTGGTTACTTCGTTCGCCTTTCTTCGTTTATAGTATAAAGCGTTTTTAATCGAATTAAACACACATTTTTACAAAATTTTTCAAATAGAAAATTTCACAAAAAACACGCTTATTTTCACATAAAGGTGGGTATATATAAATGGAATAAACATTATTTTGCACTTGCAAATAAAAAGCAGATTCTATCAAGGAGTCTGCTTTTTTATTTGTATAAATACTATTGTTGGAAGGGACGCGTTTTAGCTTAAATAGAATAATTATCGGGCTTTTCTATGATGTCTGCAAGGGTAACGCTCTCTAAATAATCGGTTATCACTTTATTTAAGCCTTGCCAAACGGGTAGTGTTTTACAAATATTTTTCTTAACACACGATTCTGCTCCGTCTTTCAAACAAGCAACGGGGGCAAGGCTTCCTTCCGTTAAACTGAGAATATCTTTCATAGTATATTTTTCGGGAGCTTTCGTTAATTTATAGCCACCGCCTTTTCCGCGAAGTCCGATTAAAAGATTTCCACGCGTTAAGATCACGAGAATACTTTCCAAATACTTTTCGGAAATGCCTTGCCGCATGGCAATTTCATCTAAACGAATGTAGTTTCCGTTGCCGTTTTCTGCTATATCGATCATCACGCGAAGCGCGTATCTTCCTCTTGTTGATATCATTTTCCACCTCCGTTTTTTTCTATTATATCAAAAATTTTTGGAAAAATCAAGCAAAATAC
>JAGASB010000080.1 GCA_017621955.1 Clostridia bacterium
ACAACTTTCAAGTTCGGCAATTATGCCCTTTTCAAATTCTTGTTGGGTTTTGCCCTTTCTTTCAACCACTGCGCTTTCAATATAAGAATTACTTGCACGAGTGAGTGCGTATGCGTTAGGGTTGCTTGAAATTACCTTTACGATTTTTCCGCTTGATAAATTTCCGTCTGCCGAAAAATCTATAAGCGCTTGCAAATTAGTTCCGCCACCCGAAACCAATACTGCTACGTTTACTTGTTTTTCCATTTACTCTTCCTTTTTTATTACTTACGCTAAATAGCTGTATTAACAAATTTCAATCTTGTTGTCAGACTTAACGACTTCACCCATAACGTAAGCGTTTTCACCGCACGCACGAAGAATTTCTATCGCCTTATCCGCATCTTCTTTCTTAACCACAACACTCATACCAACGCCCATATTGAAAGTGTTGAACATATCACGTTCGCAAACGTTGCCAGTTCTAGCAAGCAAGTCGAATATAGGAAGAATTTTAACTGATTGTCTATCAATCTTTACGCCAAATCCGTCGGGAATACTTCTTGGAATGTTTTCGTAGAAGCCACCGCCCGTAATGTGCGATATTGCCCTAACGTTTACTTTCTTTTCCAAAAGTCCCATAATCGCTTTAACGTAAATTTTGGTTGGTGTTAAAAGCGTTTCGCCAAGGCTCTTTCCGCCAAGTGCTTCAAGCGGTGATTTAAGGTCTGCTTTTTCTACGTCAAACACCTTTCTTACAAGTGAGAAACCGTTGCTGTGAACACCCGACGACGGAATTGCAATAACAACGTCGCCCGCTTGCATTTTTTTGTTGTCGAGAATTTTCTTCTTGTCAACTACACCAACGGCAAAACCTGCCAAGTCGTATTCGTCAACGGGATAAAACCCTGGCATTTCAGCAGTTTCACCGCCGATTAAAGCACAGCCTGCTTGAACGCAACCTTCTGCAACGCCTTCAACGATTGAAGCAACACGTTCGGGCACGTTCTTCCCTACTGCGATATAGTCTAAGAAAAATAACGGCTTTGCGCCACAACATATAACGTCGTTCACGCACATTGCAACACAGTCGATACCAACCGTGTTGTGTTTATCCATAAGGAACGCTAATTTAAGTTTTGTTCCTACGCCGTCAGTACCGCTAACTAAAACGGGGTTTTTAACTTTGCCAAGTGCAAAAAGTCCACCAAAACCGCCAATGTCAGAACAAACGCCGTCGGTCATAGTTCTTTTGATATGACCTTTCATAAGTTCAACTGCTTTATATCCTGCGGTAATATCTACGCCCGCCGCCTTGTAACTTTCACTGAAACTCTTTTCCATGATAATCTCCCTAATTAATGTCTTTTGGTTTTTTCTTCAATATTTATTTTAGATTCGTATTTGTTAGGCTCTTGAACGGGAATTTCGGTTGAATATTCACCGTTAAAGCACGCATAACAGAAACTGTTTTTCCCACCGTTAAGTGCGATTTTTTTCATATCTTCTAAGTCTAAGTAATTCAAACTGTCAACACCTATCATTTCCCTTATTTCTTCTTTGGTGTGTTGGTTTGCAATTAGCATATCTTTATCGGGAACGTCCGTTCCGTAATAGCACGGGAACAAGAACGGTGGCGATGATACCATAAAATGAACTTCGGCTGCGCCCGCTTCTCTTAAAAGTTTAACAACCCTACCGCTAGTCGTACCCCTTACGATAGAATCGTCTACCATTACTACACGCTTGCCCCTTACTACCGAAGATATAGGATTAAGTTTTTTTCTTACTTGGTCTTCCCTATCCTTTTGGTCGGGGAATATAAACGTTCTTCCAACGTATTTGTTTTTAAGAAATCCAAGTTCGTACGGTATGCCCGATTCCCTTGCGTAACCGATAGCAGCATCGTTACCAGAATCGGGTACGCTTATAACAACGTCAGCATCAACAGGATATTTTTTTGCAAGATACTTGCCCATTTCAACCCTTGCTTCGTGAACCGAATATCCGTCAACGATTGAATCAGGTCTTGCGTTGTAAACAAATTCAAATATGCAAGAAGACATTTTTTCTTTTCCGCAATGCCCGTCAAGCGAACGCACGCCCATAGCGTCAATAACTATAACTTCGCCTGGCTTAACGTCACGGATAATCTTTGCACCAACCGCATCAAGTGCGCAACTTTCAGATGCAACTATGTAAGACCCGTCCGCCGTTTTTCCGTAGCAAAGCGGTCTAAACCCGTGTGGGTCACGCGCGGCGATTAACTTTGTTGGCGACATAAGCACGATACAGTACGCACCTTTCAATTTATCCATTGCATTGTAAAGCGCATGCTCTGTCGACGGTGCTTTAAGTCTTTCTTTTATAATTTCGTAAGCGATAACTTCGGTATCACCGGTAGAGTGGAATGTTGAACCTTGAAGTTCAAGTTCAGTTCTTAACTGTTGTTTGTTTATAAGGTTACCGTTAAAGGCAAGTGCCATACGCCCTTTAACGTGGTTTACCACTAACGGTTGAGCGTTGGCAATGTTTACCTGCCCTTTTGTCCCTGCAAAGACGTGCCCTACCGCAATTTTACCGCAGCCTAACGATTTAAGCGCTTCTTTGGTAAAAACGTCCCCAACAAGTCCTAAGTCTTTTTTTGCGGTAAAAACACCGCCGTCGTTGACGACGATTCCGCAAGCATCTTGCCCACGGTGTTGCAATGCGTAAAGCGCATAATAAGTCATACTTGCAACGTTGCAAGTTTCAGAAGCGTAAACGCCGAAAACACCACATTCTTCGTGTATCTTGTTCATAAAAATCCTCCGTAACGTACACGTTAAAACACGAAAAAGTGAAGACAAAAATCTTTCACTTTTTCAAAAAATCTATTTATATCTTGCGTTAATTTCTTTATCTTTTTCTAAAATCTTTTCTTTCTTTTGGTCGCGTGCTTGTTGAAGTTTTAACGCTAAATCTTTATCTTCAACTGCAAGTATTTGTATTGCAAGAAGCGCTGCGTTTTCAGCACCGTCAATAGCGACCGTTGCAACGGGAATACCTGCGGGCATCTGCACGGTGGATAAAAGTGCGTCCATACCTTCAAGCGCAGAAGCTTTTATGGGAATACCTATAACGGGGAGCGTTGTGTTTGCTGCAATTGCACCTGCAAGGTGTGCCGCCTTTCCTGCACAAGCAATTATAACGCCTATTCCGTTATCTCTTGCCGAAGCGGTAAACTCTTTTGCTTCAACAGGCGTTCTGTGCGCTGAATAAACGTGCACTTCTGTTTGAACGCCGTAACTTTTAAGCGTTTCAATCGCCTTTTCAACGACTTTAAGGTCGCTGTCACTACCCATAACTACTGCTACTTTTTTCATAAATAAGGTCTCCTAATAAAATCTGAATTTTATAAAATATGCTGTATTTGAAATAAAAAAGCAGTTTGAAAAAACCAAACTGCCCAGACGGTCGACATATTAAATTGTTTTTCACTTCCTATGGGTTAGCCCCACTCACCGTCAGTTGCAAAAAACAGTTATTAATTCAAGTGAGTATAGTATATCATTTACACGCGAAAATTGTCAAACGATTTTAACGCGCAAAAGAAAACTTTAACTATGTTAAAGGGATTTTTTTATCCGCGCTTCCACGTCCTTGGCGCAAATAAAATTAAAATGGGGAAAATTTCCAATCTACCAATTAACATAACCGCCGACAAAAGCACTTTTGAAAAAGGCGAATAAAAACTATAATTCATAATCGGACCTACTGCGTCAAACCCTGGTCCAACGTTACCTATACACGCCAGCGTTGCTGAAAAGTTAGAGAAAAGTCCGTTATAATCAAGACTCAATAATAACGTGCATACAACGGTTATAATAACCCACAAAATAAAATATGCTTTTACGTTTCTTTGAGTTTCCTCATCAACCGTTTCACCCTCAAACTTAGCAAAAGCGACTGACCTTGGATGTATAAGCCTTTTAAAATCGGTAGCGGTTGTCTTTGCAAGAATAGCCAGCCTTGCGACCTTTATGCCACCACCCGTAGAGCCCCCACACGAACCGATTATGGTAAGCACCATAAGGATAGACCGCGAAAATGCCGGCCACTTATCAAAATTAGCGCTTGATAACCCCGTTGTAGAACTTATTGACGTTACTTGGAAAAACGCTTGTGAGAATGCGTCGCCCAAAGATACCGCCTGAGATAAAAGATTTAATGCAATAGCAAGGGTAGATAACACTACTATAATAAAATAAATGCGCACTTCTTCACACTTAAACGCTTTTTTAACGCTTCTAATTAGAATTAAATAGTAAAAGTTAAAATTTATCCCAAACAAAAACATAAACACTGCAAGCACCATTTGTGTATATAGAGAAAGACTTGCAGCACTATCGTTTTTATAACCGAAGCCACCAGTTCCAGCCGTAGAAAATGACAACAGTACACTATTGTAAAGGTCGTTTCCGCCCAAAACAAGCATAATTATTTGAACTATGGTCATCACCATATAAATCCCGTAAAGTATTCTTGCAGTACGAGTAAGTTTACTTACAAGTTTACCTACTGTTGGACCTGGTGACTCCGCACGAAAAACGTGCATTATACCCGAGTTATAACCAGGAATAAGCGCAAGCACAAACACTAACACGCCCATACCGCCAATCCAGTGTGTCAATAAACGCCAAAACATAATCGACTTTGAAAGCACTTCAACGTTGCTTAAAATTGATGCACCCGTAGTGGTAAATCCTGATACGGTTTCAAAAATTGCGTCAATATAGTTAGGAATTTCACCACTTATAACGAAGGGCAATGCCCCGATAAGCGACATAAAAATCCAAACAAGCGCAACGGTTACAAACCCTTCTTTTGCGTACATTTGATTATCCTTACCCTTTAATAAAGAGAGCGGAAATCCTACCGCTAAAAGCACAAGGATAGGCACTAAAAACGCTATTAAATTGTTTTCGGCATAAATAATACCGACTAGCATAGGCAAAAGTAACAACAGCGCTTCAATAACAAGAGTTTTGCCTATTATGCTGAAAACCATTTTATAATTCATATCACTTTAAAATTTGAGAAAGTTGGGTAATGCTTTTTACTGCCGTTACCACTATTACTTTATCTCCCTTTATAAGTTTACTGTTTCCTTTTGGCGTAATAAATTCTTCACCACGGACTATTCCACCGATAAGAATATTCCTTTTAATCTGTAAATCTTTAAGTTCTTTATCTTGCCCCACAAAGTCTTCACCAACGGTAAATTCAATCGCTTCAACCTTGTTGTGAAGTTTATAAAGCGTGTTTATTCCCGACCCAGAATCAGCCTGATGTGCACGGACAAAACGGATTATATGGTTAGCGATAGCCGTCCTTGGCGAAACAACCGTATCAAGCCCTAACTTTTTAACCATATCCATTATAGAAAAGCGGTCTACTTTGGTTATTACCTTTCCCACGTTCTTGCTCTGCGCATATAGTGATATAATAACGTTTTCTTCATCCATACCCGTAAGCGTTACGCACGCATCGCAGTTTTTAAGTGATTCTTCATCTAAAAGTTCGTGGTCTGCCCCATCGCCGTGTATTACCGTCGCTAAGGGTAGCATTTGCGCTAACTCTTCTGCACGCTCTTTACTGCTTTCCACAATCTTAACGTTGTTTCCCGATTCTATTAGTCCCTTTGAAAGATAATAAGCAATCTTACCACCGCCGATAATAAACACGTTTTTAGCACGGGGCTTAAACAATTTTATCTTTTTTGAAAAGGCATAAATTTCACTATCGGGCGCTATTATATGGATACTGTCCCCTTTTTTAATGACAAAATCACCACGCGGTATGATAACTTCATCCCCACGGCTAACCATACCGATAAGAAGTTTACTATTGTACTCTTTTGCTACGTCAATAAGCGATTTACCTACAAGCGGATTTCCTTCACCGATGTAGAACTCAACCATATTCGCTCTGCCACCGGCAAAGCTTTCAACTTTCTTAGAAGACGGGAATTTTAGAACCTGAGCAATTTCTGCCGCAGTAGTAAATTCAGGATTGAAAAAATAATCAAGTCCCAAATCTTCTTTCATATTCGCCATTTCCTTAAAGTACTCAGGGTCACGAACACGCGCAATCGTGCGCTTTGCGCCAAGTTTTTTAGCAAGCACGCAAGAAAGAATATTAACTTCGTCCCTTGGCGTACAAGCAATAAAAAAGTCAGCACTTTCAACACCGGCATCTAAAAGCACCCCACGTTCTAGACCACCACCGACTATACCTTTAACGTCATAACGGTTTACCACGTCGCTAAGTACAGGCGCATTTAAATCCACAACGACTATATCGTGTTTTTCATTAAGAAAGTTTTCAACAAGCGTACTGCCGACTTTGCCGGCACCTACTATTAATAAGTTCATATAACCTACCTTATAAAGCATCTTTTTGCGCTCATCATCGCAAAATTTAAAATCTACTTCATTATGATTATACCAAATATAATATTAAAAAACAACTAATTTAAGTAAAAGGGTAAAAATTTAGTCCGCGCTTACAGTTTAAGCGCGGACCATTGTCAGTCAATATTTAATTTATTTTATGTTTTTATTCACCGCCATACGATAAACTTGCCTGCATTCTTCTAACTAAATTCGCAGGTTCAGTATCAAGCGCTAATAACAAACTTTCTTCATAACCGTCGTACGGAGCTTGAATTGAAGTCAATGACGAAGAGTTAACCACTTTAACTTCTTGGTCAGAAATAGTCTTACTAAAACCACCTTCGTACATCGATTCAGTTTCTCCGTCTATGTTAACGATTAAGTCCCCACCAGCAACAATCCTATAAGTTGCTTTACCGTCTACATAGTCATAATCTCCCTCATTAGAAAAATCTACCGTAGACATATCCATACTCATAATATAAGCATTTCCGTCCTTACTGAAATTCATCATTGAAGACATTAACATAAGCATTCCCGAATCATCGTTCATAAAAACACCCCGATTGATAGTGTAAGAATTAAAACTATCTATAAGGTTATTTATAGCGGATTTATACGCTTCTTCATTATTATATTTATAGTAATTCTTGGTTTCAATAGCAGGCTCTTCGTCCTCTATTTCAGACGTGTACTTTCTAACAAAATATCCTTTGTCGGTTACAGCACCGTTTTCCCTACCATATTCATATACCGTCGTTTCTACCCCTTTAAACGCATTTTGGACTAACTTATTGTCTTCATCAACGTAATAATAGTTATCTTCGATTTCCGACTTGTCAGTGATTGTTACAAATAGCGTTCCGTCAATCTTCTTTGCAGAAAAAGTAATTTGTGCTTTTTCTTTAAGTGTGTTGGTAAACAATTCTTCGGTCAGTTGTGTATCGCCTTCGTTTTTATAGTAAGATAGAGTAGTTTCATATTTACGTTCATAATCTACTACAAACGTCGCGGTAGTGTCTGCAAAGTTGTCATACGAATCGTGGGTCTTATAGTAAGTAACGCCGACTTCTTTTAACCCGCCCATAAATTCTGCCGAACCTATGGACTGAGCGCCACACGCACTAAAAGTAAATGCGGTAATAATCGCAATACACGTTGCAATAATGGTTGTCAATAGTTTCTTTTTCATCATAGTACCTCCTTAAAAATTAAGTCGAAAACTGTCGTTTCAACTTTTTTTGCAAATTATAACACGGCTTTTTTATCTTGTCAATGCCTTTTTGAAAAATTTTTCCAAAAAAAAACCCGACAAAATTATTATATTCTGTCGGCTTAAATTTTGTATAGTGTTTTGAAAATAATCTAATCAGTAAGATAAAACGTGCAGTCGGAAAGCTTTCGTCTTTTAAGTTTAAGTTTTTTTCCGCTTTCTAAAACGTAATAATAATCGTTGTCAAAAGGGCACTTATTGCAACTTGCGTTCAAGTGATTTTTAAGTGGACAATGACGAAGTGTCATATACGGAAAATCTATCCTACTAAACAAATCACTCTCTGCACTTATTACGGGCAAGTTTAATTCTTTTGCAGTTTGGGTATTATAAACGTTAAGCCCTGCACCGATAACGGTGTTTTCAGTTATACCCAAAGCGTAATAGTTGTTTGCAATTACCCCAACACCCGTGCTATGAACTATGCTTTTAATCTTTTGTATATCGCTATTAAGTGCAAAATTAGGCAAGTCAACATAAGCCTTTTTATTCTCTCTTTCGCATCGATTTTTAAACTCTAAAACAATGTTTTCATCAAAGGTTTGCGGACATAAAATTATATTCTTTTTGTCAAAAATTTCACTACCGTTCTCAATAATTTGAAAATCAGTAAACTTTTTAACGCTACTTTTTGCGTTTAGTTTTTTATAATCTAAACGCTCTCTTTTTACTTGAATTAGCGCATCAAAAAGTTTAGCAAAAAGTTCACGACGCAATTCGTTAAGGCGTGTTTTAGGTATGAACACACTTTCAAAAACTTTCAATTCAACGTCGCACTTAAAGTATTCGTTTTTGTTAAAACAAACTGAAACTTCTTCACTTGAAAGCGGATATTTTTGGGCAGGCTGTAATACGTCACCCTGCACTTCAACAATAATATCGTTAGCCTTGGCAACTGCTTTAACAGGACAACCCACCTTAGCGTAAAATTCAACGTTAATATTGCGCTTGTGAACTTTTTCTAATATTTCTTTTTCTTCCTTATAATCAACGATTAACCTAATTTCGTAATTTGTGCGAACGTCGTGAGTGGTCGTTATACGGTAAAGTTTATCCGCAACTTTATTTAAGTCAAATGCGGTGAGTGTTGTTATTTCCTTTTTTCCGTCAAAGAATTTAAACGTGGATTTGGGTGAAAGTTCTTTATTTGACGTAATGAATACTTCATTAAAAGTCTTGCCTTTATTGACCTTTTCAACTTTACCGATAGGTATCCCTATATGGTTTTGTATGTCAGAAATAATTTTGCCGTTTCCGTTAAAATACCCTTCGGTAAAGGTTCTATTAAAAGCAAGTTCAAGTGCCGTTTGGTCGGCTGTTTTGCCGTGTAAAGCATTATAATATTCCCTTGTTGCACTAGCAACGTAAAATGGTCTGCGTGCACGCCCCTCAATTTTAATAACGTCAACGCCTGCATTTTTAAGGTCGTCTAATCGCCTTGATAAATTAAAATCTTTCGCACTCAAAAGATAACCGCTTTTTAGTTTTTTTGTGCCTTTATATAGCGTGTAAGGCAGTCTACATAACTGCTTGCATTTTCCCCTGTTTCCGCTTGCGTTATTTAGGTATGAACTTAGATAACAGTTACCCGAAAAAGAAACGCAAAGCGCACCTTGCGCAAAATATTCTATCTCAACGTCGGTATTTTCTTTTATGCGCCTAACTTCGCTAAGCGGTGTTTCCCGTGCAAGAACAACTCTTTTAATACCGTATTTTAACACTTGCTTAACGCCTTCAAGGTTATGTAGCCCCATTTGCGTGCTTGCGTGAATTTCCACTTGCGGATAGTTTTTGCTTATAAGAGAGATTAGCCCTAAGTCTTGCATAATAAATGCGTCAACACCAAGGTTAAACGCCTTGACTACAATGTTTATAGCGTCGTCAAGTTCTTGGTCGGTAAACAAAATATTTATGGCAAGGCAAACCTTTACGCCGTAAACGTGTGCGTAATCAACCGCACTTTTAAGCGTTTCTAAACTAAACCCGTCAATATTGTTGCGTGCGTTAAATTCGTTTATGCCAAGATACACTTCGTCTGCGCCAAACGTAACGGCTACTTTTAAACTTTCAAAATTCCCCGCAGGAGATAAAATTTTCATAACAATATAATTATAACATATAGTTAGTATAAGTTAAAAATAATTTTAAGCACAAATTTTTTTATTTTTGTCGCTATCATATTATTGCAAAAATAAATGAACTTTGGTATAATATATCTATAATTTTGATTTTTTATAAGAGGTATATACAATGAAAAAGCTCTATTCAGGTAAAACCAAAGACGTTTATCAGCTTGATAACGGCAACGTTATGCTCAAATTCAAAGACGATTGTACGGGTAAAGACGGTAAGTTCGACCCAGGTGAAAACAGTGTTGGTCTAACTATCGAGGGTATCGGCAAGGCAAACCTTAAATCTTCCGTTTACTACTTTGAACTCCTTAAAAAAGCAGGCATTAAGACTCACTACGTTTCTGCCGACATCGAAAATGCTACTATGGAAGTTCTTCCCGGTAAAGTTTTCGGCCACGGCTTAGAAGTTATTTGCCGTTTGGTTGCTACCGGAAGCTTTATTAGAAGATACGGCGAATACATTAAGGACGGCACCGTTTTAGAGGGCGGTTACGTTGAATGTACTTTCAAAAACGACGAAAAGGGCGACCCCCTTGTTACTGCCGAAGGTCTTAACGCTCTTGGCGTAATGGATTACAAAATGTTTGAAAGCATGAAAGAACAAACTCTTAAAATCACCAAAATCGTTGCTGATGACCTTAAAACAATCGGTTGCGACCTTTGGGATATTAAGTTTGAATTCGGCTACAACAATGGTGAAGTTATTCTTATTGACGAAATTGCTTCTGGCAATATGCGTGTTTATAAGGACGGCAAAATCGTTGACCCAATGGATTTAACCGAACTTATCAACAATAGATAATTTGATAAATAAACGAAAAGCCATCATTTATTTGATGGCTTTTTTTGTTTGTACTTTTTGAAAACTTGCTTTTTTGAAATTTTTTTAAATAAGTTAAAGGAAAAATTCATAAACGACAAAAAAAACTTTGACAAATAATTAATTTTTTGATATTATATCGTAGACGCTAATAAATAAGCATTGCAAAGTCACTTAGCGACTATACAATTTAATAAAAAGTAAAATTTTTTGACAATACGGAGAAATACCCAAGAGGCCGAAGGGGCTCCCCTGCTAAGGGAGTAGTGTGTGTTAAGCGCAGCGAGGGTTCAAATCCCTCTTTCTCCGCCAAGAGCAACTCGTTTGAACTTTTTACGTTCAGACGAGTTTTCTTTTATTTCTTCTAGGTTTTTACCACTTTCAACTTCTTTTAACTGCTTTTTATTAAGGCGTTTAGTTTCTCTATCGTTTGAGTTGTAAAGAATAATAACCTTATCATCATACAAAATAACACGATTTATAAACGAGTTAAAGAACTCGTTTTTTTCTTCACCTTTTTCATATTTCATATAAGCAAAGTAGGTTAAGAACTTCTTAACTTCATTAGGTTGCAAAGGTTTAACTTGTCTTGCTTCTTCAACGGCTATCTTGTTTTCAAGGTCGGATTGACTTGCCTCTAAATTTAGTAAGCGGTCTTTCGTTGTCTTTGTAAAGATACCGTTTTCTATTGCCGTCATAATACTGTTAATGGACTTGTTTACTTCTTTAAGTTCCTTTTGTAGCGATAATAAAACGGTTGGCATAGATAATTCTGCGTTAAACTTATCTGCAACAAGTTTAGCGATTTTATCAATAACCTTTGGGCGTAGCACGTATTTTATAGTCGCTTCAAATACAAGTGTTTCAATAAAATCTTGGCTAACGTTTTTCTTGTGGCAGTCATTTGGGTTTAGTTTTTTGCCGTAGCACTTGTAGTAATGGTAAACACGCCCCGTTTTGCTCGTGCCTGTTTCAGCGGTGATTGCCGACTCGCAATACCCACAAAAGAGTTTACCACTTAAAATGTAAGGTTGTTCGTCATAGTTCTTTCTTTGTTTATGCTTATGTAAATCCATAATTAAATTACACTCCCTAAATAATTTTTCATCCACGATAGGTGGAATTACGTTCGTATAGATTTTTCCGTCCACGTTAACAATACCCATATACTTTTCGTTTCGTATAATACGGGCAAGTTGGCTCATAGAAAACTTTTTGCCTGACTTAGATTTAATACCCGATGCGTTAAGACGAGCTATAATATCTTTGGCTATTTCTCCGTTTCGGTATCTTGTAAAAATATCTCTAACTACTGTTGCTTCAAGTGGGTTAATCGTCCACTTTTTATCAACGGTGTCGTAGCCCAAAAGTCCGTGACCACCAATGAAATTGCCTTTTATAAGGCTTTCTTTAATGCCACGTTTAACCTTTTGAGAAAGTTCGGCGGAGTAATACTCCGCCATACTCTCAAGCATACCTTCAACAAGTATTCCGCTTGCATCATCGGTAATATTTTCTTTTGCAGACAAAACTCTCACGCCATTTTTCTTTAATTTTGTTTTATAGTTAGCACTGTCGTAACGGTTACGGGCAAAACGGTCTAATTGGTAAACCAAAACGTACTCAAAGTTCTTTTTCTTGCTATCTTCAATCATTTTAAGAAACTGTGGACGTTTATCCGACGTTCCCGTTAAAGCCCTGTCTATGTACTCGCCAACGATTGTAATGTCGCTCCGCTTTGCAAAGTCGTAACACTCACGTAGTTGACCTTCAATAGATTGCTCGGTTTGAGAGTGCGAACTAAATCTTGCGTAGATTACTGCTTTCTTCATTGTTTGTTCTCCTTTCTAAAAACGTTCTTTGGTGTTAGATTTTCATACGAGTTGTTATCTCGTACAAAGTCTAACAACATATTTGCAAGCACAGAAGCGCTTGCAGTTAGTGTTTCATCGTCTAATTCAAGTGGCGAAGTTACCACTTCGTTGGTGGAAAGGTCAATTTCCACCTTGTTAAATTCGTCTAAATAATGTCTTTTCAAATCTCCTTAATTTTTATTTGTGCGGATACAATGTCCTCTTTCCTGATGGTAGAACACCAATAAACTACACCTCAATAGGTGCGTTGTGTTTGTTAGTAAATCTTTAACCATAAACCACAATTTTCCTCCTTAATTTTTTGGTTATGTACTGATTAAATAAATAGACACTTGGCATCAGTTAAATCCAAATGTCCGAAGTTATAGGCATAACGTCGTAGTCGTCGCCTTCTTTACGATTAAAGCGTTTAATCTGTTCTTTAGACGTGTACTTTAATCTCGACAAGCTTTCGCCACGTTCAGCTCCGTACCTATAGGATATTTCGTTGTAAAATCTTTCTTGTAGGTCAGAGTAAGACGTTAAACCGCCACGTTGCTTCCAAAATTCAGAGTGGCAAAGTAGTGGCTTTACGTCGCTATGTATTGTGCGATAAATAGGCTCGCCGTCATCATCTCGCAGTTGCAATCTACTACCACATTGAGAAAATTCGTTTCCACAAACCTTTCTTTGCCAACTGTTCGTTAGTGGCAAGTAATATACGAAAAGGTTTATTCGGTTTGGCTCGGTAACGATAATGGCGCAAATGATGTTCGTATCAGTTTGCTTGTATCCAATAGTTTCGATTGCAAAAGCATAACATCTTTTGAAATACGCTAATATTTCGTATTCATCGGGGAAATCGTCCCAAAACTCGTGATTGCCACCAAACTGCAAACATTCTAATGCGATGTTCTTACCGCGATTATAAAATCTTGCGTTGTGTTTGGTTTTAATACGTATCCATTCTTGTTCAAAAGTAGATAACATAGGTTTTAACCACTTGATTTCGTAAGTTTGTTCAACTTTTTTAAGATAATCGTCTTGTTCAGACAACTCATCTTTCTTAAACGTTAAAACGGAAATAGTAGCGTGCTTGTCCCTTATAGGGTTTTCATAATATTCGTAATTCCAATTAGTCATTTTTCACCTCCTTTTTGTTTTATAAGGGACAAAAAAGAACGACAACCTGTTCATTAGGTCATCGTTCAGAATTGCTCCCTCCACTTATAAGCCACGAAAAGAAGGAAAATATTAGTAAATTTGAAAACTTTTTAAAAATAATTTAATTTTTTTAGTGTCTTGCCCGAATAAAAGCGGTAAAACTGCTTTATTCGTCTAGTACGAATATTAACTATGATAGGATAAATACGCTTTTCGTAATATTCTTCGGGTGATATATTTACTCGTTTAGCAAGTTTCTCCACAGCGGTATATAAGCCGTCTGCCGCTTTATTATTACCCTGTAATCCACGTTCTCTACGGCATTCAACTTCGGTAATTAAACGGATATATACAATTTGTACCAAAGGAACTGCATCAGCATAGTTTTGTAAAAACCAAGCAAGCTCTTGGTCGCTTGCCTTTGATAGATACTCCGACTTTTCTTTTTCAAGCGCTTCCTCGTTATATAGGTAGTATCTAATAGAAAAACGGACAAACTCGCCTAAACTATAGTACCAATAAAGGAAGTGGGTTATATCGTTAGGATGGAGATGTCTTAATACATATTCCATTTCTACGTCTAAAAACATCGGCATTTCCAACTTTTTAGTAAACAAGTTCCAACACTTCCAAAGGTATTCGGGACAATTAGTTTTTATAGCTGTAGTTTGTTCTGCATAATCGTAGTTGTATTGTGCTTTGGCTTTAATCATTGAAACGTAGCCTTGCGTAACGTTTAACGCTTTAGCTATATTTTTTTGAGTAGCGCCGTTTTCAAGCATTTTAAGAACTTTTTCTTCATCTTCGGTAAGTTGGTTATATAGGTCTTTTTTGTAGTAATAGTTTGCCACTTTTGTATCTATAGGGGTATCCTTAACGTGGAAGTTTTCTAGTTGCTTTGCAGTTAAAGTTTCATCTTCTTCATCGAGAAGTTCAGCAGTATGGCGTACGTATTTATGCTCGTTATTATACTCAATCTTATCTAACTCAATTAACGCTTCCCATTCTTTCTCGCTTACTTCAATCGTGACAAAACCACGCCCACCCATTTGCACGGTGGCGTTTTCAATATCATCGCAAGGATAATAGTATAGATATTTACCCTCAGTTTTAGCGGGTAGTTTTTTCTTGTTGTAGTGATATGCTAATTTATCCATAGTCCTATTATACCAAAGTAAAGATGACAAAGTGTGTCATATTTATAAATTTTTTGGAAGATTTTTTGCCGATGCGTTTTTTCCGAAAAAATGATGCGGATTTCAACGCCTAAGCAGGTTAAGGAAATTGCACCAAATTGCAATTTCGACTTCTAAACAAGTGGGAAACCCACTTTAGCTTATCGCCACTATAAGTATATAATTTTATTATATAAGAGTCAAGCAAATAAGCTTATGTGACTTAAAGTCCGTTGTGAAAAAAGTCACTTTTTGTTAAAATATATCTATAAGAATTTAGGAGTATAAAAATGGACGTAAAGATTTTAGTTGGTAAAAGAGTAAAAGAACTACGCAACAAACTTGGCATAAGCCAGGAAGAACTTGCCGACTTAGCAGAATTAGATAGAACTTACATAACTAGCGTAGAGTGTGGTAGAAGAAACATCTCGATTGTTAATATTGAAAAGCTTGCCACTGCACTTAAAGTAACGCTTAAAGAATTTTTTAACTTTTGATAAAATTATAGAGGTTACACTATGAGAGAAAGAATTAAGAGTATAGTTTTTGATGAATTTTCTAAAGTTGTTAGAAATATAGAAAGTGACTTTAGATACAACTTTATAAGAAAGAGATATAATTTTCTTTTAAGCCAACTTGATGAGGAAATGACTGCAAACATGGTGTTTGTTAGTAGTTTTGAATCTAAAAGTGGTTTTGCAATAGAGGCTTGCGCTAAACGTATTGCTCGTTTACGTTTTGGAGATGAAAACGTTCCCACTATCGTAAACCCACACGGCATACAACATAATATTAACGAAAATTCTATTGCCGGACAAATTATTGTTACTAACGTAAATACTGACGACGGGAATCTCAGAGGGCAAATTTCTGCTTTTAGAGCTACAAATACTGCAAGCGGCGCTGGAAGAAATCGTTGTGAAAGCGGTGTTAATCAAAATAGTATTAAAGAAAATTTATTACCTCTTGCAGAAAGATACATGTCTGAAACTGTACATAGAAAGCCTGTTGATTTAGCTTTCTTTGATGGACAAGATTGGAATATCCTTGAACTTAAAGCTGGTGGCGATTTAGATAGTTCTAATGCGCCATCAAACGTAGAAAAACTTTTAACTATTTACGTAGGATTAAACGTTCCAAACGCAAAAGCATATTTCGCAACTTTATACAATAAAGATGGCGAAGGAAATAATTGGAGCGGTGCTGTGAAGAAACATTTAGCATATCCAGAAATGTTCTTGATAGGTAAAAAGTTTTGGGAGATAATTCTTCCCCCTGGTATTTCATTTGAAGATTTCGAGGAAATATACAAAGAAGCTTTAGAAGAAATAGACTTGAACGCTAAAATACGCGAAATGATTAGAAATTGTACCCAAAACTAAAATGATAAGAGTAGAAAAAATAAAATCCAAAAACTATACGCTTGTCAATGGCGACTGCATTAATTATTTAAGCAAAATTCCTGACCATAGTATTGATTTGATTTTAACCGACCCTCCCTACAACATAGCACAGTATTCAACAGGCAATATCAATTTGCCTGGTAGAAGTGCGTTAAATAATGATTTGGGAGAATGGGACTTAAAAGAAATAGACCCTTTTGAGCTAGTAAAGGATTTTAAAAGAATATTAAAACCTGACGGAAATATTTTTATTTTCACAAGTTATAATCTAATCGGTAAATGGCATGCTGCTTTCGATAGCGAATTTGATACATTTCAATTCTTCGTGTGGCACAAAACTAATCCAGCACCTAAGATTTACAAGAACGGATTTTTAAATAGTTGCGAAATGATTGCATGCATGTGGAATAAAGGACATAAATGGAACTTTACTAAACAAAATAAAATGCACAATTTTTTTCAAAGTCCTATATGTATGCGACCAGAACGTTTAACTAATCCTAAACATCCCGCACAAAAACCTATTGCTTTGCTTGAACATTTAATAAAAATCGCATCAAACGAGGGTGACGTTGTTTTTGACCCATTTATGGGTGTTGGCTCAGCCGGTGTTGCTGCATTAAAAAATGGAAGAAGATATATAGGCATTGAAATAGAAAAGGAATATTTTGAAGCCTCAAATAAAAGGATAACTGAAATAGATGAAAAAATAAAAGGAGGTAAATTATGAGTTGTTATAGTGAAAATCAAATAGCAGTTGTTGTTTTGGATATCATTAGAGATAATCCTGGCATTCGCACATCTGGGCTTATTGCTGAAGCTCGTCGAAGAATGCGTCCCGATGGCGAAGACCTTGAAATTCTAGATAATAGAGATGATGATAAATTCTCTCAGAAAGTTAGAAATATCAAAAGTCACGATACTATCGCTTCATTAGTTTATACGGTTGGACAACGTGATAGACAATGGTATTTAAAATAAAAAACAAAATCTCCCAGATTATACTGGGAGATTTGTTATTATTAGATGTTCAACATCTCTATCATTTCTACTGCGCACGTTATACGTATATTGTTTATCAAAACTTACAATATTAAAATCTTTTTCGTAAAGCTTGTGGATAAAGTCCGTATTTTTTATTACAAGAAGGAATTTTGCAGCTGTTTTTCTTAAGTTATACGCCAATCTTTCCTGGTCAAATTTAGTAAAGTCTTTTCCTTCATAATCAGAGAAGTCTGTATCGTAAGGTGGGTCTAAGAACATAAAGTCATTAGAAGTCAATTTAACGTTATCAAAGAATTTTTCAAAATCTGAGCAATGTATTTCAGTATCTGAAAATAACGTTTCGATTTCTCTATTAAACATTGCATCAATTTTAGATTGCATGTTTTTTCTGTTATAAGACATTCCTCCGTAAGGAATATTAAATTCACCTTTAGAGTTATATCTAAACATAGAGCCATAACAATATTCTCTAATAAAGTAAAAGTTTGCAGCTTTGTATTGAATAGATTGGTCGTTTATTTTACCTAAATTCAAGTCATTAAAAATTTGCCTGAAGTACATGTAATAACCACTTGTAAAACCTGTAAGCAAGTTTTCAATTAAATCTTCATTTGAAAAAGGAGTTTTCTTATAATTTGCTACTGTTCTTATGAATTTATCTTCAACCATACGGTACAAAGTTTTTTCAAAAGCTGTTTCATCCATCAATAACTTCTCAGTAAATCCAGAATTGATTTTTACTGATAAACTAGATATTAAGCTTTGAAGAGTGGTTGACAATTCTTCTTTTGATATTTTTCCATCCTTCAATTTAAAGAATGTGTCAGATAGAAAGGTGCTTTCCGTAGAGCAAACATTTACGATATTATTAAAGCTGTTATTATAGCACATCAAAAGATTATACAACGTCTTATCCTGAGCTTTAATAAGATTATAGTATTGAATTAAGGACTCAGAAATGTCATTTATTGCCGCTTTTTTAGGTTGTAAATGGAAGAATAATGCGCCACCGCCGAAAAACGGTTCAACATATCTATCATATTCTGGAATTAACGGCTGTATTTTATCTATTTCTCTAGATTTGCCACCAGGCCATTTAATAATTGGATTCATACTTTTCTCCCACTTACTTTATAGATAGGCGAATAATTTGGTTATCATCAATTGACCAACTTGCAGTCTTTTCTACGATAACACCATCTTCTTGTCTTAAACCATAATCTTTTAAAAGTTTCGTTACAGATGATATGTAGTTTCTTCCTGGACAGAAAGTAACATCATATTCATTAGAATTATTAACAACAACTTTCATGGATTGCTTAACCGTATTATTAGTAATTTTATCTACAATAGCTCTAGGTACAGAAACTATATGCGCACGAATGTCGTTGGTTGTTATTGTTTTATTAACATAATCTACGATTAAAAACTCATTATTAGATGTTGCTTGTGGTGGAACAGTTTTACTTACTTGAGTAAATTCATCTAAAGCATTTTTACTGAAAACAGGTTTATATGCAAAACCTATTTGTTTATCAATACAAATTCTTACAAGGTCTATTCCATCAATAACATAAACAGGTTTTGAAGGGTCTTTTGTGACAGCTTGCTCTTTTGCCTTATCTGAAACTTTTGCTGTTGTTATGAAAAGTCCTTTCTCGTTAAAAGTCAGGTTGCCACGAAGCGCATCTATTTTTTCAGGCGATATAGTAGATGTTGGAGCATATCTTTTAGCTTGAATTCTATATTTTACGCTATCTACGTTATTAATTTCGGCTAGACCTTCTTTCATAGCTGTTAAATCAACTCCATCGTCTCCCGTTTTTTTGGTTACAAATACTTCAGATAAACCTATCGCTTCTAAAAAAGGCTTTAGGAACTCTTCAAAATCAAAACCTGTCTTAAAATATGAATAAAAGTCATTAAGTACTTCTCTTAGTTCTTTTTCGGTGAAATCTTGAATTATTCTCATACTGTCACCTCAAATTTTACATTTTTATTTAAACAAAAATCTTCAAACGCCTTTTTTGCTAAACGGCTTGGATTATAACTACCGTTTTCCCATCTATTGATTGTTGCAAAGCTAACCCCAAGCTCTCTCGCTAAATCTTCTTGTGATAGTTTTAATTCTGTACGAACAAGTTTTACCTTTTCTGCAAAGCTCATAATACGACTCTCCTTAATATTGAAACTATTATAACACTTTTTATAAAAAATGTAAAGATGCAAGAGCCTATTTTCTTGATATTTTTTTACACATTTGCTATAATGTTGTCAAATACTGAAAAATCAAGGAGAAAAGAGTGTCAAACGAAATTACTACAATTATATCAATAATAAGTTTGGTTATAGCCATTCTAAGTCTACTAAGTTCAATCTTTTATAATTCTAAAGCTAATAAACGAGAAGATGAGCGTAGAGCAGAAGAAAAAAGACTAAGACAAAAAGAAAAAATCAAAAATCGTCCACAATTTAAAGTAACGGAAATACATAATAATTTTGAACAACCTGGTTACGTTAAAGATGAATTGCTAGATTTTGATTTATTGTTTTTACCATATGATGAGCTTGATTGTGATACGAGCAATTTTACGCCACTATATAAACTAAATGGTGTGCCTAACGTTAAAGGAAAACGTGGAAATAAAAAACCTATATGCAAATATAAAGATATCTACAGCAAACGCAACGAATGGGTAAGTTATGTAATCGAATTTGAAAACATAGGCGCAACCAATATTGCCTTTTACTACATTCTTAATACGCAAGATAAGGCTGGAAGTATAATTGATATAAAAACAGACTACACATATCAGATACTACAACAATATAATGGATGCGAACATATAGTTACGCCTCAAAAAAACAATAATAGACCTGGAGATAGAATTAAAGTAAGAATAAATTTTCATAAAGATTTTGTTTTGTATAATCCTATATCTTCTTGTTTAGCATTCAATTTTGAAACGGAAGATGGAGAATTTTGGCAACAAGGAATTTTCTTTACTGACAAAGAAGATAATCAATCCCATCAAATAACAGGTAAAGAGTTTTCTGATTATTATAGAGGAGAATTTTTGGATGCTGTAATGTACGACCGAATTTATTGGTCTAAAATAAATAATCAATGAAAACTTTTATATGTTTTCGAAATGTAACATATAATAAAAACTTATTTTAATACTGTTTTATTGTTTTCTAATACTGAATTTCATAAAATAGTAACATTAAGATATTTATTCGAAGCCTTAGAAAAAGGCTTCTTAAAGATTAAATAACAATGATACAGGCGAGAAATTTCTCGCCTGTAAATTTATTTAAAAACTTTTCAAAATTAGCACTCTACCCTTGACAGTGCTAATAGTTTATGATAAAATATAGACACTAACGCATAGGCAGGTTGCTCTCTCGCAAGGTCTGCTATGCAGATGGACATCTTTTGATGTATTTTAAATGGGGTATGCTAGTCTTTATATGCTTCATTCCCTATATCCCGATAAACTTCAATAACGCTAAAGCGAGAGGTTTATCTGGTAGACTTTTGGTATTATAGTTCAAGCCTTAGCATTGACAACTGAATTGTTATTAGAGTGAATTAAGCGAGAGGCTCCGTTTTGGAGACTACTAATAACGAGGAGGTGAAAAAATGTCAACTGCTAACAAAACAACTGATAGCAACAAGGTTGTTGTCAACGTTACGGTTAATTTAAACATTAGCGGTAACGTAATCATAGGCAATGGTAACACCATTGTTGAAAATGGCTCTCAATCTAATAAAGCGATTGAGAAAAAAAGTGCGTTAGGTGAACTATTTGACAAAGTAGGCAAAATCATAGGAAAAATTGTTAGCAAAATAAAAACTATGTTCTTGCCGAGAGTGTAATACCAAAATGCATTCTAAATATTATTGGCGTGAGGTAGCCGTTGACTTATAAATTATGTAGATTATATGGAATAAAATCCAAAAAAACTTTACGTGAATGGCTCGAAATCGATGATTCGAGCTTTTTTCATAGCAAAAATATTGCAAAAAATTATCACCCATACATTGATAATAAAGCAAATAAAAAGCGTTTAATTGAGGTATCATCCAAAAAGTTAAATTTTGTTCAAACGAAAATTTTAGGGATGTTAAAGAAACTTGATTATCCTGAATATTTGTTTTCAGGTATAAAAGGCGTTTCGTTTATTGATAACGCTAAGCAACATTCGGGTAAATATTACACATTTAAAATTGATATATCAAAGTTCTTCCCCAATACAAGCAGAAACAAGGTTTATAACTTTTTTAAGAAAGACCTTAATACATCGTCAGACGTAGCGACAATACTTACTGATTGCACAACAGTGGATTTACGCAATTACAGTTCCGATAAGCATCATAATGAAATTGTTAATTTTTTGGAAGAGTATAAAATTAAGCAAATCGCACACTTATCAACAGGTGCGCCAACTAGTATGGTATTGTCTTTTTTAGCGAATCGACCAATGTTTGAAGAGTTAAATTCTTTTTGTGAACAAAGAGACTATATCTTCACTGTGTATGCTGACGACGTAACGATGTCTTCAAGAAGCCCTATTCTATATAGCGATAGGAACGCGATAATAAGGATAGCAGAAAAATATGGGCATTTCGTTTCAAAAAGAAAAGTTAAATATTACAACGCTAATCAAAGCAAAAAAATTACAGGTGTTGTTATAAATAAATATGGAGAAATTTGCACCCCTAATAAATTGCTAAACAAAACGCATAACAAAATATTAAAATATAAAAGCAAAAATATTGACGAACACGAGATAAACTCGTTAAAAGGTTGCGTCAATGTTGCAAACCAAATAGATAAGAAATTTCAGCATTTGAAAAAAATATTAAGAAAATAAATCTATAAAGGAGATATTATGGCACTAATACCAAATTTTTATATTGAATCTGTCGTGACAATAAGTGTTTTAGTAAACAATACTACTAAAAAATGTATTGGGACGGGTTTTTTAGTCGGTGATTTAATGGAAAATGATGAAGGTTCAAAAAAATATGGCTTATATTTAATTACAAATAAGCATGTTGTAAGAAATCAAAACCAAATTTTTATTGGATTTAATCAAAATGGAGGAACGGCATCTTATGATTTTCCTGTGAATCTTACCGATGGACAAAGGTTATTTTATTCTGAACATGTAAATCCCAAAGTGGATATTATAGCTCTAAGTATTAACGCTTCTTTTTTAAACAATATGAACGCGAAATACCACTTCTTCCCATTGGATGAACAAGCCTTCACCATTGCAGAAATGAAACTAAGAGGCGTTTTTGAAGGCGATTTAGTATATTCTTTAGGATATCCTCTCAACTTGGGTGACACGTCTCAAAAAAATCCCATATGTAGATTAGGATGCATATCAAGAATATCAGACCTTTATATTGAAGGAAATCCGGAGGTTAATTTTTTAGTTGATGCACAATCTTTCCCTGGTAATTCAGGTGGCCCTGTGATTTTAAGGCCTGAATTAACAGCGGTAATTGGCTCAAAGCCACAACATCAATCTGCATTAATTGGGATATTGCATAGTTATATTCCATATCAAGATGCTCTAATTAGTAGACAAACCGGCGAAACTTATTCTATTATGCAAGAAAATAGTGGATTAACTAATGTGCATCCTGTAGATTACATAATTCACGTTGTTCAATTAGAACGCAATAGAATTGGAGAGAAAAACATTTCTAGGTATGAAATGATTATTCCAAAAGAACAACCAAATGTTGAAATGCCAAATCAAGATACTGTAAAAAAAGAAGAAACTATTGGACAGGGAAAAAAGAAAGTTAAAGGATAACCAGTCTATTATCATTTGTGTTAATATTAAAACTCAATTAAGAGTTCAATGAGTGAAGCACACACTCCGCCAACAAATAAAGACCATCTTTTGATGGTCTTTTTTGTTGTTGTGATAAGTTTGATAAGAGGGATTTGAATTAAGGAGAAAATTTGCCCAGCAAATTTCCCGTAGGGTAAACAGTGGACACCCACTGTTTATCGGGTATGGTCGCACAGGCGAAAATCCCTCTTTCTCCGCCAAGAAAAAAGGACTATCGTTTGATAGTCCTTTTTTCTTGATGTGAGTAAACCACGGATATGAACGAGTGAGCCGTGATATAAAACTTTTGACACCGATAAAATAAGTGCGAACGGTGTTCTGACGCCTTTGATTGACTTTCTTTGATGTGCTTAGTCCACCGTAGCGAATGCGTAGGTGCGCTCTTCTCTTTCTCCGCCACTCTTAACCTAATTTGAACATCTTTCAAGTTGTTTTTTTATATATCGTAAAAAACATATTATAATTTTGTTTAGCAAAATATTGACTTTTTTGACTAAAAGTGATAAAATCAAAAAAAATGAGGT
>JAGASB010000081.1 GCA_017621955.1 Clostridia bacterium
AGGATAAGTATTTTCTTAAATCCCATCTTTTTAGCAAGTTGATAGGTGGCAAAAGTTTTACCAAAACGCATTTTTGCGTTCCATAAAAATTTAGGCGGTCTGTCGGGCTCCTCTTCTTTTGCTTTTGCAAAATATTTTGTCGTCATATTTACGGCATAATCTTGTTCGTCGCGCATAGAAAACGTCCACGTGCGTTGCCCTTCAAGACGAATACCCGTGATAAGTTCGCTTACAGCATCTTCTATATCATTAACCGAACAATTAAACCATTCGTTGCGGTCTTCACCTTCGTTAAGTTGCTTAAAACGTTTACGGCGCAATATTTTATGTACGTCTTTATCCGTAAAACACGTTCCGTCGGGACGCATTGCCGAAGACTTAAAAACAATCTTAAAATTGTTTATTCCTGCCGTATGTAATTGCTCTTTAATACGGTTTTCCGTATCTTCTCTATCCGTAAAACCTACTTTGATATAACCGTTATGGTCGGCAAGGTCAGGCAAAACGTAGCCATATATAGTCGGCACAACCGCAGGGCGATTATGAAGGATATCCGATAAACTAATCCCTGCCATTATTCATTTCCTCCGTCCATTGGCTTAATTAAAGACTCAATAAATTCAATTTCGTTTTCCGCTAAATTGTATTTTTCATATAATAATTCATCTGTTATAGGTTGAGTATAATTTTCTTCTGGAACAAAACAAAATTTTTCTTTTGAAATATTTATTGAAGTCAATGCTTGCAACAACATAAATCTGAAGAATTTTGTTTTTACATAATTTTCAAAATTGAGTGCAGGTTCTTTACTATCAAAAGAGTGAAGGACGAGATAAGTTTCCGTACAAACTTCATTAGGTTCTAAAACTTTTATGGTAGAAACCACTAAATATTTCCCGTCCGAAGAAGGTTTATTTCCACCCGACATTGCTTTTGTCATTATCACCTTATATTTACCAAGCAACTTATCTTTATCGGTGATTTTTGATTTTTCAATATATGAAAAACCATTCAAAGAAAGCATTTTAATATCTCTATCAGTTTTTATATGGTGACCTTTTTCGCCACTTATTAAGTCAAAGCAATTTCTTGAATAAACAACATCTGCAAGAGATTGTTTGTTTATATTTTTAGTTTTTCTAATAATATCTATCGCAATGTTATCTCTAACAAAAATAGAATATTCATTCAACGCTCTATCTACGGTTGAAGCAATTTCACCGCCTTTAATATTGCTAACAGAGCAAATACCATTATAATCTTTATCCCAAAGAAAATAACTTACACCTCCTGCAATTGTCACACCCGGAAAACATTCAGCGCTATCCGCATAATCAATCAGTTTAACCAAATGATTATCATTTAACATATTTTCCCTAAAAGTATCAAGACCTTTGCCCCCTGCAAACCAACGAGAAGGCGTAATCATTACAAGGTAGCGCGGACTAAGTTTTTTTGCTTGTTCAACAAATTTATGATATAAAGGAATAGCACTTGAACCTGTGCCGCCACCGTCGCTTAATTGATATGGGGGATTGCCTATAATAACGTCAAATTTCATATTAAATAACTTCTCCAAATTATCGGTATGTATAAATTCGTATGCGTGTGTTTCTAAATCGGGTGAACGGTCGTATTCAGACTTGCTTGCACCACAGTATTTACATTTTCCATTAACCCACGTGTGTTTAATTTTTCTAAAACGAATATTGCCTTCGGAAGAATGAAACTGTGATACCGAATATCTGCCGTCGGGCGATTTAGAGCAATACACGCTACGACGAGAAAGCAAACTTGTAAGTTCCGTAATCGCTATTCCGTAAAGTTGCTTATGGAAGATATGGTCAAAACGTTCTTGTAAGTCGGGGATTTGCTTTTCCAAACCGACAAGCAAGCGTTTTGCTATTTCCCTTAAAAATACGCCCGTTTTGCTTGCGGGGTCTAAAAACGTTGTGTTGGGGTTTTCAAA
>JAGASB010000082.1 GCA_017621955.1 Clostridia bacterium
AATCATATTATTCGACTTTGCAGTTGCGTTTACAACGTTCATTCCTTCAAACGATAAAGTTCCTTCAAAACCTGCTAAACATACTGTTCCCGCAAGTGATAACGTTACAGTTACGTTGTTTCCGTTTACTTTGTACGATATATCAAAGATATTATTTGCGCTATTTAACGTATATTGTGCTGTTACACTCTTGTCACCTGTAACGTTATTTAAACTGCTACTCCAACCTTTAAAAGTGTATCCTTCTCTACTTGGTGTTACTGGTGCAGTTACGTTGCCCCCTTCTTTTACGGTTGCCGTTCCTAAAGTTATTCCGCTATAGTCTTTGAAAGTTACTATGCAATCTTTCTTCGCCCTATAAATTGCAGTTACCGTCATATCGCCAGTTACGTTATTAAACGACTTATCCCATCTATCAAAGATAGTATCTTCTCTTGCTGGAAGATTAGTTGGAGCCGTTGCACTTCTGCCACTTATTACAGTTTCAGTTTTTAAGGTGTTTCCTTGTTCATCCTTAAAAGTTACGGTAAAAGTTGCCATATTTCCGTATACTGGACTTACGGTAATATTGCCTTGAATATTAGTTATATCCACGCTCCAACCACTAAACACTTGGTCAGGTATTTGTGGAGCAGTAGGTGCTTTTGCTGATAATCCTTTATATACTTGTTGAGTTTCTATTATGTTTCCGTTTATATCAACAAAAGTTACAGTATAAACTGGAATAATTTCCTCTACTGTACCCAAGTCTTTCTTGCTTCCGTCTGTAAATTCAACTATTATATGATTGTTATCATCTACGTATGTATCTTTTATACTCACACCTTCACCACTACAAGCAGTAAATGAAAATGCTGATACGATTACCATAATTGCTACTAAAAGTGTTGTTACAAGTTTTTTCATTGTTAGTCTCCTTAAAAATAAAAAGTGCGCCGTTTCAAACGAAACAACGCACCGTAAAAATGCACGTTTCGCTTGCTTGCGACACAACCATAGAACTCTTTCAGAAAAAGATTTATATGTAATGCGAAACAGTACACTTCTACCGAGAAGTATACTTTTTCTGAAAAAATTCAGTTATGTCGCAACTATATTTTAACATTTTTTAATATTCAAGTCAATCTCTTTTCTATATAACCCGTCTTATCGTAGATAAAAGTGAAGTTAAGCGGTTTTCTGAAAAGTATGGCAAAATCTTATCGTTAGAGTCGGTAAAGCGTAAAAATGCTTGCTTTGCATACTTATCGGGGTTGCCATATTGAACGACGTATCTAAGTCCAAAGGCAAATTCTTTTAACTCAAAAAGTCGTTCAAGTGGGGCATTCCAACCTTGTAGAACGTTATCGCTTCCGTGCAGTATAAACACCGAACGAGTTTGCTTTTCATCATACTTTCGTTGATATTTTATAACACTTTCTAACAGTTTTAAGCCTTCGCCTAAATTCGGGTTGCCGTTAGTGGTTATTCTCTTAAAAGGCTCAATAATTTTTGCTTTATCGTTATAACCGATTATATGTAGTTTTGCTTTGCCTTTCTCAAAGTTCAATGCTCGTGAATACTTGTTAAGAATTGTTTGTAATTTTTCTTTGTTCCGCTCATTTCTAAACGAAGTATCAACAAGTATATATATGTTTGTGATTTGTTTCATAGTAGTTCTCCTTTTTGTTTTTTGAAATGAAAAAAGGCACTTGGTTTCCCCAAATGCCGAAAATAGAGCCGAGCGTTCCCACACCACCCCCGAATAATAGTTTTTGCCGAATTTAGTTATTTATTAACCCCTTTCGGGGCAGTAGTAAAAAAGTGCATTCAAGGCAACTAACATCAATTACCCCAACATCCCCAAATTCCCCAACTTTTTTGAAAGAAGGGGGCATATAAAAAATTTCTACCCCTTAACGTTAAGGCATAGTCCTTGTTTTTGCCAAAATTCCCGTTTTATCTCAACCCTTAAAATTCAGGGCAGGTCCGTTTTTTGAGTTTTTGAGCAGTTTTTAACACGACCTAAAACCCGCTCCATTTTACCCAAAATTTTTTGAAGATAGATATGTAAATCTACTTTTTATCGTTTAACGATTATATATAAAAACCCTTAAAAGCCTATATTTTGCACCAAAAACAGCGTTTTTTAGTGTTTTCATAAGCCTTTAAGGGTTTTTCGTTTAAAAATCAAAACACACTCCCGTTCTATCTAAACTTTTAGATTTTGGAAGTGTGTATGAGTGGTGACCCCTACGGGAATCGAACCCATGTTACCACCGTGAAAGGGTGGTGTCTTAACCGCTTGACCAAGGGGCCTTAGTCTTTTGGCGGAGCGTTCCGCCTATATGTTAAACGACGTCGCCGTCGCTATTTGCATTTTGGTAGCGGCGGTCAGATTCGAACCAACGACCTGCCGGGTATGAACCGGCCGCTCTAACCAACTAAGCTACGCCGCCATATCTCATTTATCGCTAAATGCTTATGTATTATAGCCGAATTTAAGAATATTGTCAAATACTTTTTCGCTGTTTTGCAAAATTTTTTTAAAATCTTATTTTATCTTCATTTTTATGTGTACGGCACTGATAAAGCAAACTAGTGCCGTACACATCTTATTCTACTTTTTCTTAGCTTTACTAAGTTTATTTATAATGATATATGCCCCAAGCAATATTGCTATTGAGCCGATAAGCACGGCATACATCACGGCAGTATCTACCCTTGCCCCAAAGAAATACAAATTACATTCAATAGAATCTTTAAGCCCTGTTATTGCTTCTAATGGAAGTTTTTTAGAAAGTTCATTCATTACTCCACTCACAGCGTGGTTTCTAACCAAAGACGTACCGTACGTTCCTGGCAAAAACATAAGTACTGAACGCAAACCGTCACCAAAACTTGCAAGTGGCATATATGCACCACAAATAAATCCGTAACACGAACTTACTATTGAGCCAACGGCAGAAATTTGACCTTGCGACGATAAAAAGTAGTTTATTACCGATGAAAGAGCCGTTCCAAAGGTTACAAGCAAGAATATATCCAAAACCAATAGCAACACGTCTGAAACGCTTATAAACCAACCGCTAATTGCAACGTATATTAATGAAGCGATAAGCGCAAGAAAACATATTATAAGCGTGCTTATTGTGGTTGAAACGTAATACGAAAGTGCAAGTTTTGAGCGTTTAACAGGTGTAATCATCAAATCCTTATGTGCCCCCGAAACCTTATCTTGCACCATTAACATATTAGAGCAGAACGACACGGTTACACACGATACTGCAAGCAATGAACTCATTAACTGACCGCTAACCAATCCGTTGATTAAATCATCTTCAATAGGTGCGCCAAACTGACTTAATATACTTTCAAAACTTGACCTATAAACGCCCGCAAGAAAGGTTGCATAAAGCACAAGCAAAATAAGGGGCGTTATAAGCGACGTAAAGAACAGTCCTTTATCCTTAAAAAATAGTTTAGTGTTTCTTTTTACACAAGCGGTGAATATTTTCATTTAGTTTCTCCCCCTGTAAGATTTTTGCCCGTTACGTTAATGAACACGTCGTCCATTTTGCCCTTAGTTACTTCAAAGTCCTTAAAAAGCGAAGGATTACTCATAATCAGTTCAACAGCTTTTTGAGTGTTTTCGACTTTTATCTTTACAGCACCAGCGACCATTTCGTACGGGTGATTAAGTTGTTTTGCCTGTTCATCGGTAATGCCGTAAACTGTTACAAAGTCCGCAGTATACTGATTTTTAAGTTGGTACGGAGTGCCTTCGGCAACAATTTTTCCACTGTCGATAATTACAACGTAATCGGCATCAGCCGCTTCTTCCATATAGTGAGTGGTTAAAAACACAGTCATACCGTCCGTTTTGCGAAGCCCGTCTATTACTTGCCACAACGTAGTTCTTGTCTGTGGGTCAAGCCCAGTGGTTGGTTCGTCAAGTATAAGAATTTTAGGCTTATGAATAAGCGCACGGGCAATATCAACTTTTCTTCTTTGTCCGCCCGAAAGTTTACCCACGGGTCGTGAAATGAAGTCGTTAAAATCAAGTAAGGAACAAAGCTCAATTAATCTTTCATCAAACTGTTCGCCTAAAATACCGTAAAGCGATGCCCTATGTCGCAAATTTTCACGCACGGTTAGCGATTTATCAAGCACGGAGTTCTGAAATACAACGCCTATACTGCGCTTAACTTCATCAGAATTTTCATCTACGTCAACGCCGTTTATTATAACCTTACCACAGTCCTTTTCAAGCGTTCCACTCATAACAGATATTGTTGTTGACTATCCCGCACCGTTTACGCCAAGAAAAGCAAAGAGTTCGCCCTTTTTTACCTTGAAAGAAAGGTCGTTCACCGCCTTAACGTCGCCATAACTTTTGCACAAATTTTTAATATTTATTACGTCCATCTTTCACCTATTTATCGCCTAAAATTTCTTCGGTTATTGCGCTAAATACTTCTGTTTTAACAAGCGCCATACCTTTTTTATCACCCAAAAGCAAAAGGCTATCCCCTGCTTTAATATTATACATATCCCTTGCTTCTTTTGGAATAACTATTTGACCACGTTCACCAACCTTGCAAACGCCAAATATATATTTACCGTTTTCGCCCCGCATTATACTCTCCTTGAATTATATTTGTATGAAAAGTATGAATTTTCATATTTATATTATAACAAACAAGTCCAACGCTGTCAAGCAGTTAGACTTAAATTTGTTACTTTTCTCTTATAAAAGATTTGTTTAACATTTACAAATTATAAATATTGTGCTAAAATAATTTTAGTTAATACACGATTAACTTTGAAGTGCTAGCATATATATTAGAGGTGAACTTATGAAAGTTATAGCGACACAAAGAAACAGTAAAGACTGCATTATATGCGGTATGGAAAACCCGTTTGGACTTAAAGCGACCTTTTATAATCTTGATAATGACACGGTTGCAAGCGTGTTTAAGTTTAAGAGTGAACATCAAAGTTATCCCGACAGAACACACGGCGGTATGATAGGCGCACTTCTTGATGAACTTATGGGTAGAGCGCTTTGGATTAAAGAGCCTGAAATGTTCGGTGTTACCACTTCACTATCTATCACCTATCGCAAACCTGTTCCGCTTGACACCACTGTAAAAGCCCGTGGATACATCACTTTTAACTCTGCACGAGGTTTTTCAGCAAAGGGGGAAATTTATTCAATGGACGGCGTTTTGCTTGCAGAAGGTAGTTCTAAATACTTTAAAATACCTTTCGCAAAAGCGTTTGGCTCAGACACTTCGCTCCACAAAGAAATGCCGTATGAAATGCCTATGGACTTAAAAGAAATCGACTTCCCCGATTTACCAAATAAATAATTATTATTTAATTCTCCGTTGTGTAACTTATTTTTCTATTTTTGAATAATATATACTAACACAAAGGAGGATTTTTTTATATATGTGCTGTTTATTTGGCAATAACTGTAATTGCAATCGTTGTAACTGCAACAACTGTAATACTACCACCGTAATTCGTGGTCCTAGGGGTCCTATCGGTCCTACCGGTCCGCAAGGCGCAAGGGGACCACAAGGTCCACAGGGCGCACAAGGTCCTATTGGTCCCGTGGGTGCGACCGGCGCCGTTGGTCCGCAAGGTCCTGCTGGTCCTACTGGTGCAACAGGTGCAGTTGGTCCGCAAGGTCCTGTTGGTCCCGTGGGTGCGACCGGTGCTGTTGGTCCACAAGGTCCTGTTGGTCCTACGGGTGCAACGGGTGCTACTGGTCCGCAAGGTCCTGCTGGCACAGGTGATGCAATTTATTCAAGTGTTGGCACAGCCGTAGTTGCAACAAATGATATTATTCCGTTAACACTAAACACTGCTACTCCTACAACTACAATGAGCGTTGCCGATAACGCAGTAGTTATATCAGATGCAGGCACTTATCTTGTATCTTATTACGTTGGCGGTTCTGTTCCTACAAACGAATTCATCACATCGCTTTATCTTAACGGAAGCCCCGTTGCCGGTGAAACGATAGTGCAATCTAACAGTGCAGGTTCGTCAAGCAAGACCATTGTTCTTACCGTACCAGCAAACTCTACTCTTTCACTATACAATACTTCTGCTACCGAGGCAACCTTATCAGGTGCTTCAATAACGGTATTAAAACTTGCAGATGCAATTTAGGTTTAATATTAAATAAAACCTTCCGTTAAAGGAAAAATCCGTCGCTTTTATGCGACGGATTTATTTTGTTGTGACTGAGTTGAAGTAACAAAATTGCCGTTAGCGTTTTTATGAACGACAATCGTGCCGTGAACGTCCGTACGAAATAAAGAATAATTTTCGTTTGCAAGCATAAGCCGTTCAAGAACTTCTGTTTTAGGGTGTCCGTAATAATTGTTGCCACCAACTGAAATAATTGCGTTCTTCGGTCTTAAAAGATTTAGAAACTCTCTGCCCGAACTATCGTCAGCACCGTGATGCCCAACTTTTAGATAATCTATATCTTCAAGGTTTACGGTTATACCATGTCTTGAAAACCAACTCTTATATACACCTACTTTATAGTTGTTTATAACGATATTTTCTTGACTTTTACCCGCATCGCCCGTAAAAATAAAGCGAGTATTTTCCGTTTCAAAATATATTATAGGTGAAAGATTGTTAATCAAACTGTCGGTACTTATAAGCGTTGCATTTAATTCATCATAACTACTACCGTTATTTCCAAACGGTAAAGGCGACAAAAACGCAAAGTTATAGCCACTACCATTAATATAAGTATAACTATTTGATATTTCAGTTTTAATTTCTTTTTGGCTTATTGCGTCTTTGACTTTTATATATTCGGGAAAGTTCACCATAATTTCGTCAGAAATATACGGAATAAATACTTTTTCAACTTCAAAATTGTTAATAACGTCTAAGGCGTTACCGATATGGTCTAAATCAGGGTGAGTCAATATAAAGTAGTTTATGGTTTTAACTGAATAATTTTCAAGATACCTAATGACGTATTCGCAAATTTTGTCGCTTTTATCACCGCTATCAATAAGCATATTCTTTCCGTCTGAAAGTCTTATAAATATACAGTCGCCTTGCCCTACGTCAAGATAATGCACCGAACAGCCTTGATAGATTATAGTTGCGTCGTCCTCAGGTTGATTACTTGACGGCGCATTACACCCACTAAATATTATTAATATAACGATAAGCACGGCAAGCACGCCGTTTTTTCTTTTGTTAATCATTAACGTTTACTTTTTTCTTTTCTTTTTTAAATTTTCAATATCTTGCTTTATCTTGGGTATAAAGGTTAAAGCGTGATGATAGCCTATGTCGTACATTTTAAGTCCGTGCCAAAATGCAACCGAACTAAATTCGTTAAGGTCGGGGTGAAGCATCGCATCGCTATTAGCGTATCCCTTGGCTCGTGGGTCACTTACCTTTGACTTATACGTTGGGAAAATTTTAGATAACAGCCCCGTCTTTGACTCTTCTGTAGAAAGGTCTATCCCGACAACGTAATCTGCACCCATATCTTTAACAAGGTCGGCGGGGATAGCGTTGGTGTAAGCACCGTCAATATATCTAACGTCGTCAATTACAACCGGCTTAAAAAATGGCGGAATACTGCTTGACGCACATAGCGCCTTTGCAACGCTTCCACTTTCAAAAACGTGTTCTTCGCCCGATTCAAGCACGGTTGCAACAGCCTTAAACGGCTTTTTAAGTTCTTCAATATTAAGCGAACCTATTTCACGGTCGATAACCTTAAACATACCGAACGTATCCATTTTTATCATAAAAGGATTTTTAATTTCGCTAAAATCAACACGCTTTAATAGTTCTATTATATCGGTTGCGGTATAGCCTGCCGAATAAAACGCCCCAACCACGCTACCTATACTTGTGCCAGCAACTATATCGAACTCTATTCCGTTTTCTTCAAACGCTTTAAGTGCGCCTATATGAGCAAACCCCTTTGCGCCACCAGAACCAAGCGCCAAGCCTAATTTAATTTTTTTAGGCTTGCTTTTCTTAAATAATCGACTTAAAAGCCACACGTTTAATTTTCTCCTTTACCACTTTGATTTACTTTCTTTTTTCTTAAAACCTTGAATATAAACACGGCAAGCAAGATAAGTGCAAGCGCAAACAAGACGTATAATATAATATCGAGTACTAGCGTTGCAGTTTGTATTTGCCAAATTGCAAGACAAAGAGCGGCAAGAAGTGATATTATAATACCCGCAACAAGATTGCCGATTGCCACGGGAAGCACGGCATCTTTAAACTTCAAATTCAAAAATACGGCTATTGCAGTCCCCGTCCAAACCCCCGTCATAGGAAGTGGTATTGCCACAAAAATAAACACGCCAAGTTGTTTTAGAAACTTTTCGCTCTTTTTTTTCTTGGTGTTTTTATCGCTTTGTTCAGCCAACGCTTGTTCGGCTTTTTCGTTAAAATAGTTTTCCACCTTGTCTGCAAATCCGCCTATAAATTTAATCTTTTTTAGCAAGTTTAATATGGGACGGAGAAGAAAGAATATTAAAAAGAACGCAACCGTTGAACCGACGTAAGCAAGACCAAACGCCGAAAAAAAGTCAAGCCCTATGCTACGAGCAAATATTATACCTGCTTTAAGTTCAAGAAGCGGAACGAAAGACATTGCTATCGTTCCCCAAACGTTGCCGAATACCCCCACAAGAAAAGCTTTCATTTTGTGCACCGAAACCTTTGATTTTTTATCTCTTTATTAGTATAATATTATTGACGGAAAAAATCAACTTAAAATAAGAATATTACCGTTAAAGGCAAAATTATGACTACACAAAAAATGCTATCGGTTATGCGAAAAGGCATTACGAAGTATAAACTTATCCGTGACGGCGATAAAATTGCCGTTGGCGTTTCGGGTGGTAAGGACAGCGTTACTCTACTTAAACTGCTTGCTGAATATAGGCGGTTTTCTCCCGAACGGTTTGAACTTATAGCAATTACCATTGACCTTAACTTTAAGGACTCAAACACCGACTACACACCGCTTATAAACTTATGCAAAGAACTTGACGTTGAATATTATATAGAAAAAACCGATATAGGTACCATTGTTTTTGACGTTAGAAAAGAGTCTAACCCTTGCGCACTGTGTTCAAAAATGCGTAAAGGCGCACTAAATACCTTAGCAAAAGAAAAAGGGTGCAATAAAGTTGCCTTAGGACATCACGCAGACGACTTAACCGACACCTTGCTTATGTCTATGTTTTACGAAGGCAGACTATCTACTTTCGCACCCAAAAGTTACCTTGATAAAATGGATTTAACACTTATTAGACCTATGATTATGGTTAAAGAAGTGGACGTTATTTCGTACGCAAAAACCTTACCCGTTGTTAAAAGTTGTTGCCCTGCAAACAAACTTACAAAAAGAGAAGAAGTGAAAAATATTATTCGACGAATCGGCAACGATATCCCTAACGTGCGTGATATTTTATTTACAGCACTAATCCACCCTGAAAGATACAATCTATTCGATAAGTTTGAAAGGGACGCAGATACTATTTTGTAACTCTTTTTTTGGTTAAATAAAAAATTAATCCGACTTGAAAGGGAGTGTCCCATAGGGATTTTTTAGAGCATTATAAAAGACTAACGAAAACTTTCGTTAGTCTTTTCCATTTTGCTTTGCAAAACACACGACTTAACTTGTTAAATATAGTGTGCTACACTTTTGAAAATCTTCCCACAAAGATTAACAACTCGATAAATTGGAATTTGTTTATGTTTCAATAAATGCGTAAGCTATAACCGCAATGATAACTGCAAGTATCACTAACCGAGAAAGCACATACGGCAGTACCATTTTCCTCGCAGCTATCCTCTTGTATTTTGGCTTGGAAAGCAAACCTAACACGATGTATCCAATCACTCCCGAAAAACTGATAATGTTGAGATATGGTATCTTTGTGAAATAGTTGATTACTGCGCTGACCGTTGCTACTGCAAGACAAGTAATAGCGAACCAATAAAATTTGCGACTTTGCGTTTCGTCAAGCAGTCGCTTATTCTCGATATCGGTATCGGATATTAACTCGTCTATACTGATATGAAAAAGATTAGAGAGTTGTTTTAAGCTATCTATACTTGGATATCCTTTGTCAGTTTCCCACTTTGAGATAGCTGTTCTTGTGACATAGATCTTTTCAGCCAACTCGTCTTGAGTAAGCTGATTGTCATTTCGCAGCTTTTTTAATTTTTCACCAAAAGTCATAATGTAACCTCCTTGCTTTTGTGAGTTCATTATAACATCGCCACCGCAAAAAGTCACGACACTATCCGTCACATTGTACCATACAGATTTCTTTATACAAATTCTTGTTTATCGATGACTTTATTATAGCATAAAATTAACTTTAATTCAATCTGTTTTGCGTTGGCAAAAGAAAACTCGACTTTTCTAAGTCGAGTTTCATTTATTTTTTCTCTTAAAATGCTTTCACTCATAAATTTATTATACCATATTACAAGTTTTAAGTAAAGTGATATTGTTTGCATAGCAAACAGTTATATTTTTAGAATAATTCTAAAAGTTATATTTTGACTTTCAGTCAAAGTTATATTATATTTGCCATAACTTACCCTATGGGTAAATATAACTTTGCGTAGCAAAATATAACTGCTTTAAGCAATATAACTTGCCGATAGGCAAATATAACTAGTGCGTCAGTAATAATCCCTATTACTCACGCACTAATAAGTCGGATTTTTTTCTTTTGTAAAATCAATTATTACTTTTTATTGTTTTTTTCAAGATAAGCTAAGATGCTAACGCCCGTTAGTTCTTCAAATTCATCTTTATCTTTAACTGTGTTATCTAAAACGTATAAAATAAATGCTATTGCAACTGAAATTACAATGCCCACAATTGCACCTAAAATTATATTTTTAGACGTGTCGCTTGTGGTAACAACAGAGAAAATCTTGCCGGTACCGTCGGTTAAAATGAGTTCTGCGCTTTCTGCTTGAATATCTTCTTGAATAAGTTGTTCGTTCGCAACCGTGTAAATTGCCGTAAGTTTATCGAAAGCAACCTTTTCGTCTTTATCTGTATACGAGATATTAAAAATCAAACTATTTTCTTTACTTGAAACACCTATCGCCCCAGCACTTATTTTGCCAGCATCTTCACCGAACACGTCAATATAGTAAGCGTTAATCTTTTCAATTGCTTTGGGGTTTGTAATAATATCCCTTATTTCATTTATATAAATCTTGCCGTGAGAAGCGTTAGTAGACTGTGATTCACCTTGCGAAGAAGAAACAGCAGTACGAAGTATTACCGATTGGCTAACCGTAACCGACGTTTTCTTATTTAGCAAGCTATACCCGAAAGAAAGCAACGCACAAAGCACGGTTATCAATATTATCAACACTATATTTTTGTACAAAACCTTAAAGAAAGGGAATGTTTTTTGGTTGTTGTTTTCCATTATTTATCCCCTCCTTGTTCGCCTAGCATAGAAAGTAGTTTTGTTTCAGTAATTTCTTCCAATTCTTCCTTGCTTTTAACCGTATTATCAAGCACCGTTTTAACATAAACTATAACAGCCGCCACCACAACACCTAAAAGCAATGCTGTGAAAATGATTTTTCCTTTTGAAACGTTTGAAGAGGGGGGGGATTCTATGCCCTTTCCTTCAACGTCAATTTCAAGTTTATTAAAATAAACAAAAGCACCCGAGTCGGTTTTAGATTGAAGTTCGTTCTTAAACGCAAGCGCTAAAATTTGAGCTTTTTCTATCGCCGCTTCTTTATCTGGGTCTGTATAACGGATTGAAAAGAAAAATCTAGTATAATTATCAGCAGTAGAAGTTGCCACGCTAATTTTATTTTTCTTTATTTCAATCCACTCTATCTTTTCGTTAGTTTCCTTACGGTCGTAAGT
Source organism: Clostridia bacterium (assembly GCA_017621955.1). The sequence continues at coordinate 11,930 of JAGASB010000082.1, forward strand.
GCTAGCGTAATTAAGCTCAACGTCTTCGATATCAAAATCAGTATTTTGGTCGTTGCTCCATTTGGTATAATAGTAATTTGCACGGTCAAGCACAACACCTTCATCTACAAAGTCAACCACGGTGTCAATATATGCGCGCATAGCGTTAACATCTTCTACTCCTTTACCACTAGTATCATCAACCTTATAGCGCACCTTTACGCTTGCGGTATATTCGGGTTTAACCGTGCTTGAATAAATCATACCACCTGCGGTAAAAAGTATTATGACCGCAAGTATTAACAGCACGTTCCTTTTAATTGCAAAGAGCGCATTGCGTATAAACGCACCGCTATTTACTTCTTCTATTCTTTCGTCCATTAATTTTACTCCTGAATATATTTATCTAATATGCTTTGCATCTGTTCTCTTTTATTTAAAACGTCCTTGGCAAGTGCAATTTGGTTTCTTGCCCTATCCACGTTATGACCTGGGTGGCGAACCTTAAAGTATTTATCCCCCAAAATATAGTCGGTTAAAAAGCGTACCGCAAGTTCAACCGTCATTTGAAAAACACCTAAGTTTATAGTTTCTTTTTCAAGAAGCGTAATAGAATCGCTAACTTCACTTATAAAACCTTTTGCAAACGCTTCGTACTTTTCTAAGTCAAGTGCAACGTTTTCAACGTCGGGGTCGTCTTCAATAAGCGTGTTTGCAATAAAGCGGATTGCATCGCCAAAATCGTGTGCGATAGCACCTGGCATAACGGTATCAAGGTCAAGCACTGCTAACGCTTCGCCCGTGTCCTTATCAAAACTTACGTTATTACATTTTGTATCGTTGTGCGTAACACGATAGGGAATTTCGCCGTTGTTTAAGTATTGTTGCAATAAGCACGCATCTTGCTCAAACGACAATAAATCTTCAATCTCTTCCCTAACTTTCTTTACCCTATCAAGTGGGTCTAAGTTAATTGCATCGTGAAACGCTTGGTATCTTTTTATAGTGTCGTGAAAATAAGGTATAGTTGTATTTAGCGTTTCAGCGTCAAAATCTTTTAGATAGTTTTGGAACTTACCGAACGCTGCACCTGCGCGGCAAATTATATCAAGGTTATCACAAGTGTCGTACGTTATCGAATTTTTGATATATCTATAACAACGCCAATACTCGCCACAATCGTCAATTATAAAATAATTGTCGGTTTCTTTTGCCTTAAATGCACGCAACACACCCGTTCGTGTAGAACTGCCTTCTTCTCTCACCTTTTCCCTAACGTGGTCTGTAACACGAACTATATTGTCCATAACTTTTTCAGGTTCTTTAAACACGTTTTTGTTAATACGTTGCAAAATATAGTTCTTTTGTTCGCCGTCTCTTTTAAATTCCACACAATAAGTGCAGTTTACGTTGCCTGTTGAAATTTCCTTACAGCTAACGTACTTTCCGCCAATGTCAAATTGTGCGCAAATATCCCTAATAGTCAAATTAAATTACACCCCTAACCATTATACTTAATATTGTAACATAATTTACATAAAAAGCAAATGCTATTTATAAAAAATTTATTAAAATTCGCTTTTTTATGCCAAATTTAATAAAAAATTCTACAAAATTTAATTTATCTTCTCTTTAATAAGTTTGTTTTCAACTTCAAACACACGGTTGCAAATGGAAAGTGCAGCTTTTTTGTGCGAAATAATTATAACCGTAACGTCATCAAGTGCTTTAAGGTTGTCAAGAACTTTTCTTTCAGTCATTTCGTCAAGCGCACTAGTTGCTTCGTCAAGTAAAATAACGGGCGAATTTACAAGTATTGCACGGGCAATTGCTATCCTTTGAACTTGCCCTTCTGAAAGCCCTATGCCGTGCTCACCAACCACCGTGTCAAGCCCTGCGGGTAATTTGTCAATAAATTCGTTGGCACAACTAACTTTAAGCGCAAAATCAATTTCGCTTTGACTTGCGTTATCGTTAATAAACGTAACGTTGTCTTTAAGCGTACCACTAAACAGCATATTGCCTTGCGGAACGTAAGAAAACAATGCACGAGTAGTGTTATCAAGTGTTTTTTTGCCACTTTGTGTATTGGCATAAATTTGACCGTCGTCAAGTGGATAGACGCCAAGTAATAGTTTTATAAGCGTACTTTTACCCACGCCCGAAGCGCCCGTTATCGCAACGAAATCACCCTTGTTTATGAACGCACTTGCGCCCGAAAAAACCGTGTCCCTATCGTAAGTAAAACTTAAATTTTCTATTGCTATACCGCTGAGATTTTTATAAAGACTACGTCCGTCAACTACTTCGCCTTGCGGTTCACTTTCTACTTGTTCTATCTCCATAATCCTTTCAGCCGAAGCAATCATTGCGTAATACCTTGGCAAAACGTTAGATAGCGAAGCAAACGGAACTTGAACGTTATTTACAAGCTGTAAAATTGCAGACAATGCGCCATAACTTAAATCTCCGTTAAAAATCTTAACGCCACCGTAAATTAACGCAAACAAATACCCAGCGCTAAATATAAAGTTATAGACGGCGTGCCCTGTAACCGAATAATTTTTTCTGCGCATTTTAATCTTAAAATTGTCTTGTTGCAATTTATTAGAACGGTCTTCAATCTTGCCGTTGACAGAAAAAACCTTAACCGCAAGCAAATTTTCAATACATTCTTGCATAAACGAACGCACTTTTCCGTCTGTTTCTTGCGCACGCTTATGTAGAACTTTAAGCATTCCACGAAGAAGAGTTATTACCGTAAACACCAAAACACCCGCCACCGTGAACGCTACCGCAAACACGGGGTCTAAAATTATAAGCGCAACAACCGCACAAATCAGCCTTGAAAAAGCGGATACCACGGTCGGAATTATTGTTGCAATTCCGTCAGCAACAATAGAAACGTCACTTGTCAATCTGTTTAAAAGTTCTCCGCTATGATATGCCGTTATCTTGTCTTGCTTTTTGGTTAAAATACAGTTGAAAAGGTGCGTTTTATACTGCATTTCAAGTTTGCCCTTGATATGCTCTGTAAGTCCGTTAATAATTATTCTAAACACGAACTGAACGACCACCACTAAAACGATTGCGATTGCAAACGTGGTTAAACGGCTATCGTCCTTATAAATCGTTACGCTATCTATAATTTCACGAATAAAAAACGCAAACACGATTGAAAGCATAGCAAAAATGGCGTTAGAAATTATAAGTACCGCCATATTTGCCCTTTGTTTTTTGGACCGCTTTATCAGCCATTTAATTGAACTTTTTTCTTTCATAAATTATAAATCCTTTGATTCTTTTCTTATTATACCATAAATGCACGCTTAGATAAACCTTTTTTATCAGATTTTGCAAATTTTAAGAGCAAAACATTTATTTTGTTGCAAATATAACTCTTTTATGTTATAATCCAACTATGAATACTAAAAAATTATGGCAAGGATTAACGCTTGCACGAAAAAATACCCAAACTTTTTTTTACGGGAACTTGTATCCCGTAATTTTTTCGTTATCAACTTTTTTATTCTGGGCACTTGATTTGCAAATGGTGGGGTTTACTATTAATATCCTTGCCATCTGCTTTATTCTATTAACTTACGACGATGCACTTCCAACCATTCCAATAGTATTCCTTACGGGTATGTCGTTTAGAAATTCTTACGTCGTAGGTCAAACAGCCCTTCCAATAATCATTTTTGGACTTGCTCTTTTAGCAATAATATTTAACGTTATTAAATATCCTATAAAAAAAGTTAAGACGGACAACGTTCTTTTTGCATTGATTTTACTTACTCTATCACTTTTGATAGGTGGACTTTTCTCTCCCTTTTTAAGTGAGTTCAGCGAAGGGTTGCACATATTTTTCACCGCAGGCGTAGGTATGCTTGGCGTTCATTTTTTCTATTCAAATAAAGTTAAAGTTAATGGCAAAACACCCGTAAAGCAATACTTTTGCCATTCGTTTTTATGCGCTGTAAACGTCGCTTGTGGTCAAGCGCTCTTTGCGTACGTTCACACGCTTTTATTCGGTGGAGCGGAAGTTGACGGACCGAACAGCCACTTGTTTTATTACCCTGGTGGTTTTTGTTGGGCTAACAGCAATCATATCGGTTCGCTAATTTTACTTGCCGTTCCCGTTTGTCTTTATATTTTAACGCATACGAACAACTTTAAGTTTTACTTGTTTCAATTAGTTTTCCTATACGTTACGATGCTAATAACGTTTAGTGACGGCGCTACTGCTATGCTTGCAGTGTTTACCCCCACTTTATTTTACTTTACTTTTTTAAATATGAATAAGCGCAATTACAAGGCGTTTAAGATTTTTACAATCACCGTAGTAATTATCATTGTACTTGTTTTATCCTTTATCGCTGTGTTCTACAACACTCAGTTGATACAATATTTAATCAAACGTTCAAGCGATAACGGTAGAATACCCGTCTATATTAGAGCGATAGAGTTATTTAAAAATTACCCACTATTCGGCGTTGGTTTAGGGCACGCTTCTGTTTCGGTAAACCTGATAGGTAATTATAGGGGATTTTTTCACTCAACCTTTTTCCATATAATCGCATCGTGTGGTATTGTTGGAATTTGTGCTTTCGCATACCTATATTACGCACGAATTAAGCACCTTGTTAAAAACGGCGGAACGTTAGGGCTCTTTGCTTTGATAGGATTTTTAATGTTCGCTATTTACGCAATAGTAGAAAACAGCGAACTTAACATAGTAGTTTTATATGTAACGATGATGATAACAGTTGTAGGGCTTCCAACAAAAAAGGCAGAGTTAGATACTCTACCTTTACATAATCAGTTCAACGATTTTACTTTCTAACGTCTATTTTATACGTCGGAACAAGTTTGCTTACAAGTTTTTTCATATCGTCCGTTTCTTCGTATGCTTTTTCTTTAAGCAAGGTTAAACTTTCAAATAAGTTCTTTTCATCGATTTCCAAAGGCTTGCCTATGGAAATCATTTTATTTTCCGTTTTAAGTAGCCCTTCTTCCGCCATAAGCCTTTCTTCGTAAAGTTTTTCGCCAGGTCTTAATCCCGTAACCTTTATTTCTATATCGACGTGCGGTTCAAACCCTGAAAGCTTAATCATATTTTCAGCAAGGTCATAAATTCTCACCGGTTCACCCATATCAAGAACGAATATTTCACCGCCCTTTGCATAAGCGCCCGCTTGCAAGACTAAACTTACGGCTTCTGGTATAGTCATAAAATATCTAACTATATCCTTGTGCGTTACCGTTACAGGACCACCGTTTTTAATTTGTTTTTTAAATAGTGGTATAACCGAACCGTTAGAACCTAAAACGTTGCCGAATCTTACCGCAACGTATTCTGTGTCAAAGCGCTTGTTCATCGTTTGAATAATCATTTCACAAATACGCTTTGTTGCGCCCATAACGTTTGTTGGATTAACAGCCTTATCCGTACTTATCAAAATAAAACGCTTTACCCCAAACTTGCCCGCTGCGCTTGCAACGTTAAACGTTCCAACAACGTTGTTCTTAACCGCTTCGTTAGGACTTGTTTCCATTAAAGGAACGTGCTTATGTGCTGCGGCGTGGAATACGATTTCGGGTTTATATTCTTCAAAAATCTTGTTTATTTTATTTTCGTCCCTTACACTTGCTATAAGCACGGTAAGATTAATACCAGGGATATTTCTTAAAAGTTCTTGCTCTATATCGTAAGCATTATTTTCATATATATCTACGATAATAAGGTGTTTTGGGTTATGCGTTGCAATTTGACGGCAAAGTTCGCTACCTATCGAACCGCCACCGCCCGTAACAAGAACGGTTTTTTGTTCAATATACCCTATAATTTCGTCAAGATTTACCCTTACTTGTTCACGTCCTAAAAGGTCTTCAATGCTAACGTCTTTTACGTCCGATACCGAAACGTTACCTTGCGCAAGCTGATAGATGCCAGGAAGCATTTTAATTTTACAATTAGTCTTTTGACAACGTGCTATTATTTTGCTTGTTGTCTGCCTGTCCACCGACGGCATCGCTATTATAATTTGCTGTACCGAATATGCTTTTGCAAAATACTCAACATCGTCGGTCGTCCCTACAACCTTAACGCCGTTGACGTATCTATCTTTTTTGTTCGGGTCATCATCAAGAACACAAACGGGAACAAGGTTAGCTTTTTGAGAAGTTTTCATTTCCCTGATAAGCATTGCACCTGCACCGCCTGCACCTATTATCACAAGGCGAATTTTTCCAGAAGAACTATCGTTATGTTCGATATAATTTCTAAAAGAGTTTCTCAACCTTGGTGCAAATCTACTTGCAAAAATGAGTATGTACGATATAAAAGTGGTAATAATTGCCCACTCAACCGTAAGCCCCCTAGATAGCGCCGCCACGGCAAGGTTGTAAAACAACATTACCACCGTAGCAAAGCCGACTCTAAGCGCTGTCCAAAACCCTGCGTAAGACCACAACACAACGTAAAGCCTTAGTAAAAGGTTTACTATAAGCGCCAACGCTACGCCACATACTAGATAAAGCACGTCTGCGTTAAAACACGCCCAAACGTCATATCTAAGCAAACGCATAGACAGTAGATACGATACTGCAACGACAATCGTATCAAAGGCTAAAAATATAGCCGATTTTAAGTACTTATTCATTTCCCCACACCCAATATATTATAAATATTTTTTTATCAAATTTAATAAATTTTCTTTTTCTAAACCGTTATCTTTCAGTTGGTCGTCAATAGTGCCGTGGGCGACAAAGCGGTCGTCAATCCCTAAGCACCTTACGTTAGTAGAATAACCCTTCTCACGATAATAAAGGCTAATTAAACTTCCAAATCCGCCGATAACGTTGTTTTCTTCAAGCGTGATTACGGTAGTGTCTTTAATCTCTTCAAGCACGGCTTTATCAAGTGGTTTTAACTGCCGTACCGAATATAAACCAACGCCGTCTAATAAGCACGACCGTGCAAGATTTAACATTTGCGGACCAACGGCAAGCAAGGTTACTTTATTTCCATCTTTAATCTTCTTAAAAGGCGAAGTGCTAACAGAAAGGAAATTCTCTTCGCTTGTAGCGTTTTTAGGATACCTAATCGCAACGGGCGAATTAAGCGTCAACGCATAGTCGATAATATCATCAAGTTCATCGACCGTGTTTGGCGCAAACACAGAAAGGTTTGGAACGTGCAAAAGATAACTTAAATCAAACGTGCCTTGGTGCGTCTTGCCGTCCTTACCGACAAGCCCCGCCCTATCAAGACAAAATATTACAGGCAAGTTTTGCAAGCACACGTCGTGGACTATTTGGTCGTATGCACGTTGCATAAACGTTGAATACACGCACACGAACGGTTTAAGTCCACCCGTTGCCATACCCGAAGCAAGTGTTACGGCATATTCTTCGGCGATACCTACGTCGGTAAAGTTTAGGGGATTTTCTTTTTCAACCGAAATGAGTCCCGTACCGTCTTTCATACCGGCGGTAATAGGCATAACCGATTTATCTTTTTCTATAATTTTATTGAGTTTATTTCCAAGCGCAACTGAAAAAGTACCGCTTTCACTAACAAGGTTTTCGCCCACGCCATGATATACGTCAGAACGCTCTTCCGCACGGTCAAAGCCCTTTCCTTTTGTAGTTTTAACGTGAACAAGCACGGCTTTGTTTTTTGCAACTTCTTTTACACGAGCCATTATTTTTACAAGTTCTTTAATGTCGTTGCCGTCAACCACCCCAACGTACTTAAAGCCGTGGTTTTCAAAATAATTGTTCTTGTTAATGATACGTTTAACAAAATTTCTAAACGCAGAAAGTCCACGTGTAATAAAAGAGTTACCGAATATCTTTTGCAAAAATCTTTTACTGCCCAAATAACTGCGCTTTGTCGTGCCTTTTGAAACGAACTGATAAAAACCGTTCTTATTTTTAGAAATACTCATACCATT
>JAGASB010000083.1 GCA_017621955.1 Clostridia bacterium
TAAAGGCGACGTTGCGGTAAATGCCGAAGTCGTAAACAAAATATTAACTTCTCATAACGTAAACGACTAAGGTGCATTATGACAAAAAGACAATCAAGACTTTTAATATTTATGTGCTGGGCGCTTTACGTCAGCGCATACTTAGGTAGATACAGTTATAATTCTAACATTTTGCCTATTTCACAATTTTATAAAGTAAGCGATACCGAAGTAGGGCTTGCAACTTCATTTTTCTTTTTTGCTTACGGTGCAGGGCAAATAGTAAACGGCTTGCTTTGTAAATATTACAACTTAAAATACGTTTTACCGCTAGGTATATTCGGTTCGGTAATAATTCACGCCGTAATATTTACGGGTATTTTACCATTCCACTTAATAAAATATTTTTGGCTATTAAACGGCGTATGTCAGTCAGTATTATGGTCGTCATTATTGCTTACGTTATCAAGAAATCTTGACGAAAATTACATAAAAAAGGCAATAATAGCAATGTCAACTACGGCAAGCACAGGCGTATTATTGTCTTACGGAATAAGTGCATTGTTAGCGCTGTTTAACGGATTTATGTATTCGTTTTTAATAGGTGCAATAGTAATGACAATCTTTGCACTAATTTGGCTACTTTTATACGATAAAGTTGTTAAAAAGACCGAAGTTAAGGTCAGCGCAATAGAGAGTGAAACGCCCATAGTAAAACGTAAAACGGATAAGTCTGTATACAAAATATTAATAGTATTCGGAATTTTTGCAATAGTTATAAACTTTATAAACGACGGGCTTTCAACTTGGGTGCCTAAAATTTTATTCGATACTTACGAATTGCCCGAAAGTTTATCTATTATGCTAACGTTAATCTTGCCTATACTTACTATTTTTGGCACAACACTCGTAGTTTTCCTAAATAAAAAAATAAAAGACTATACGGGACTTATTGCAATACTGTTCTCAATGGCAACTATATTTATAGGAGTTGTTGTATTATTGTTATCAACTTCGCTTTGGGCAATAATATTAATCGCTTTTGGCTTAATATCGCTTTTGATGAGTGGTTCAAATAACGTTGTAACAAGTATACTTCCACTGACGCTTAGGGATAAGGCAAATTCAGGATTTTTGGCGGGCATACTAAACGGGTGCTGTTACTTAGGTAGCACTATATCGTCCGTTGGACTAGGTGCGCTTTCCGACTACTTTGGCGAGTGGTTGCCCGTTTGTTACGTTTTACTTATATCAAGCGTGTTCGTGGTAGTCGTTTCACTTTTAATAGTTGTGATAAAAAAGGTGCGTTCAAAATTAAAAAATACTGTATAAAAAACAATCGCTCGTAAAAAACGGGCGATTTTTCTTGCTTTTATTTTAATAATGTAGTAAATTATATATACTATGATTTATAAGAACGTTTTAGAAGCGATAGGGCATACCCCCATCGTTAAACTCAATAAGATTGTTGAACCGGGCAGTGCGGATATTCTAGTTAAGATTGAAGGTCTTAACGTGGGTGGTTCTATAAAAACCCGCACGGCGTTTAATATGATAACCGAAGCCGAAAAGCAAGGCAAAATTAACAAAGATACTATAATAGTTGAGCCAACTAGCGGTAATCAGGGTATAGGGTTAGCGCTTGTCGGTGCAGTTAAAGGCTATAAGACGGTTATAATTATGCCTGACTCTGTCAGCGAAGAAAGAAGAAAACTCGTTCGCCATTACGGTGCGGAAGTAATCTTAATGCACGACGACGGCAATATCGGGGATTGTATTGATAGGTGTTTAAAAACTGCACTTAAAATGCAACAGGAAAATCCCAACGTTTACGTTCCACAGCAGTTTGAAAACCCAGCAAATCCCACCGTTCACCGTCATCATACGGGGCTTGAAATTCTTGAACAGGTTGCTGGTCCAATACACGGATTTTGTTCAGGGATAGGTACGGGTGGAACAATTACGGGAATAGGCGAAGTTTTAAAAGCGCAAAACCCCGATATAAAAATTTGGGCGGTTGAGCCTGAAAACGCTGCGATTTTAGCGGGCGGAACGATAGGTTCGCATATACAAATGGGTATAGGCGACGGACTTATTCCACCTGTATTAAACTGCAATATATACGAAAAAATTTGTATAATTTCCGATGAAGAAGCACTTTCCACTTCCCGTGATTTAGCACGTTATGAAGGCATTATGTGTGGAATATCTTCGGGGACAAACGTTGCCGCTGCAAAAAGGCTTGCAAGGGAATTAGGTCAAGGCAAGACTGTTGTAACCGTGCTTCCAGACACTGCTGAAAGATATTTTTCCACACCTCTTTTTGACGGAGAATAATAAAACGGTATTAAAAATTTGTTCAAAACAGAAAACTCCGCAAGCAAAATGTAATGCTTGCGGAGTTTTTGATAAGAAAAAAGAGTTTAAAAACCAAAAAGGCGTCAAAAAGACAGCCTTTTCGGTGTAGAAGAAGAAGTAAAAAAGTATGAGCATGATTAAATGTGTTAGACAATTTGCAAAGCGTTTAAGTTTTATACGAAGTATAAAGTTAAAATTCACGTTAAACACTTGACAAATTTTTATTATAAGATATATAATAAAACAAATAAGTCGTGCATATAGGTTTTACTAATAGACTAAGCAAAGCACAAAATGGCGATCAATCAAAAGATTTCGCCTTTGCGAAACTTACAGCGGTCTTACACTAACTATTTTAATCCCAAAACTTCATCTGCCGATATGTCTAACACGGCACATAGATTTGCGAAAGTATCAAGGGATGGGAACTTGTCTAAGCGCATGTATTTGCTTATGGTTGACGGGCTTACACCTAAGCGCTCTGCAATTTCCTTTTGTGAAAGATTGCTGTACCTTATGGCTTCACGTAAATGTTTTTGAATTTCCTCAATGGTTATCATACAAAAATTAATATCACAACGTATGGAATTTAGTTGACAAATTGCACATTGTCCCTTATAATATTAACTCAGTTCGTATTAATTATACATATATAGCGAAAAAAAGGAGGGACTGCAATGAAAATTAACAAAACATTTTTTGCTTTCATAGTTGCGATTTGTGCAATGACATTGTTTGGCGTTGCACTTGTTGTAAATAACTTGCATGGCACTAACGAGTTTAGAGATAGTCTTACAGTTTCTTCCGATGGAACGGAGTTTGAGAAATCGTTTGAAGGCTTTGACTTAGTGCCAGGTAAAAGCGTGGAATATGTTATAGATATGACGATGCAACAATCGGGTGATTACAAACTTTCATTGGTTTTTGGAAATTTAGAGGGCACCGGACTCGATCAATATCTTGATGCAACTATTACGTTTGGTGACAGAGAACTTAAAAAGGTCAACCTTGAAAACCTTTTAGCGAGTGAAAAAATTGAATATAATTTCACCGCTTATGAAAAAGAATTGAAGTCGCTTAAAATAGTTTATTCAATGGATATTGACGTGGGAAAAGAGTGTGCGGGTAAAACGGCTTCTTTTGACATGATTTTGACTGTTGAAAGGTAGTGGTTAGTGGTTAATGATAAAAAATCAAACGGTAAAAAAAGTATTTAGGATAATTTCAAACGTAGTAATGTATTTTTTCATTGTGCTTTGCGTTTTGCTTGTGATTTTTTCGATAACGGGCAAAAAGACGAACGGTGCAATAAACGTGTTCGGACATCAAATGCGCGTGGTTGTTTCACGTTCAATGGAAAAGTGTGACCAAACTTATGATGATATCAGTA
>JAGASB010000084.1 GCA_017621955.1 Clostridia bacterium
ATAATTCAACTTGACGCTGACCTTTCTGAAATAAATAAGAACGTAAAAGTTGACGTTGGCGTTGTAGGCAACATACAAACTGCTTTTTCTAAAATATTAAGTAAATGTGAAAAACAGTCTCACCCAGAGTGGCAGAAAAAAGTAAACGGCTTTAAGTTGGTGGAAAAAAGCATTTTAGACGACGCTGAAAGAAAATCAAACGGCGCAATGACACCGAAAAAGATTTTTGACGTAATAAATGCAGTTAAAGATAAAAACACTTGTATTGCAACCGACGTCGGTCAACACCAAATGTGGACGGCTCAATACGTAGAATTTGAAAAACCAAGAAGATTTGCTTCAAGCGGTGGTCTTGGAACTATGGGTTACGGTTTAGGCGCAGCAATAGGATGTTTGGTTGGCAGTAAAGAAAGAACCGTTTTGATTACGGGCGACGGAAGTTTTGGGATGAATCTAAACGAGCTTGCAACTGCAGTTTCATATAACGTTCCCGTAGTAATAGTTATTATGAATAACGGCGTTTTAGGTATGGTAAGGCAATGGCAAACGCTATTTTACGGCAAAAGATATTCAAACACCGTATTAAATAGAAAAACTGATTTTGTTAAACTTGCAGACGCTTTTGGTCTCCCCGCAGAAAGGGTAACTGACATTAAGGGTTTTGAAAACGCCTTCAAAAAAGCAATGAAACATAACGGACCTTATTTAATTGACACCGTTATAGATATGGATGAATTCGTTCTCCCTATGCTCCCACCGGGTGGAGCAATGGAAGATATAATAACTTCCAAAGAGGAGGTAAAATAATATGAAATCAGTAATATCAGTTTACGTAGAAAATAAATATGGCGTAGTTGCTCGTATTACAGGTTTGTTTTTACGAAAAGGATTTAACATAGATTCTTTTACAGGCAGAGAAACGGACGACGAAAGGTTTTCAAGGATTACGATTTCGTTAAATGGTGACGACTTTGTATGCAATCAACTTATAAATCAATTAAAAAAATTGCACAACGTAAAACAAGTTAAGTTATTAAAGCAAGATTCTTCAGTAGAAAGAGAATTAATGCTTGTTAAAGTAAAAAACACCCCTGAAAATCGTAATGAAATAATGGCAGCCGCAGACATTTATAGAGCAAAGATTATTGATTACACGACGGACACTATGTGTGTTGAAGTCACGGGTGAACCTAATAAAATAGATGCGTTTATAAAAGTAATGAAACCACTTGGAATTATAGAAATGTGTAGAACGGGTGTAGTTGCTTTGGAGCGTGGAAGCAGTATTATGGAAAAATAAATATTAAAAATTATAGATAAAAGGAGAATATATTATGCAAAACATTTATTATCAACAAGATTGTAACTTACAAAAATTAAACGGTAAAACGGTAGCCATTATCGGTTACGGCTCGCAAGGTCACGCACACGCATTAAACTTAAAAGATTCAGGCGTTAACGTAGTAGTTGGTCTTTATGAAGGCAGTAAGAGTTGGAAAAAAGCCGAATCTCAAGGACTTAAAGTAATGACGTCAAGTGAAGCTGCAAAAGTTGCTGACCTTATTATGATTCTTATCAACGATGAAAAACAAGCAAAATTATATAAAGAAAGCATTGAACCAAACCTTACCGAAGGCAAAACGCTTGCTTTTGCACACGGATTTAATATTCATTTCGGTTGTATCAAACCACCTAAGAACGTAAACGTAATTATGATTGCGCCAAAAGGTCCAGGACACACAGTTAGAAGCGAATATCAAGTTGGTAAAGGCGTTCCATGCTTAGTAGCAGTTCATCAAGACGCTACGGGCGATGCGCTTGAAATAGCACTTGCTTACGCTCTTGGAATTGGCGGTGCGCGTGCAGGCGTTTTGGAAACCACGTTTAGAACGGAAACTGAAACTGACCTTTTCGGTGAGCAAGCAGTTCTTTGCGGTGGTGTTTGCGCTCTTATGCAAGCAGGTTTTGAAACACTCGTTGAAGCAGGATATGACGAAAGAAACGCATACTTTGAATGTATTCACGAAATGAAACTTATCGTTGACCTTATTTATCAAAGCGGTTTTGAAGGTATGAGATATTCTATTTCCAACACGGCAGAATACGGCGATTACGTAACAGGACCGAAGATTATAACCGAAGAAACCAAAAAGGCAATGAAGAAAATTCTATCCGATATTCAAGACGGAACTTTTGCAAAAGACTTCTTGCTGGATATGTCAGACGCAGGCTCGCAAGTTCACTTTAACGCAATGAGAAAACTTGCAAGCGAACATCCTTCTGAAAAGGTCGGTAGAGAAATAAGAAAACTTTACAGTTGGAGTGACGAAGATAAACTTATCAATAACTAAAAGGTAAATTATTATGGTAAAAGAAAAAATCGTGGATGGATTTAATAACGCTCCGCATAGAAGTTTATATCACGCTTTGGGGCTAACTAAAGAAGAACAACAAAGACCACTAATCGGTATAGTTAGTTCATATAACGAAATAGTTCCCGGTCATATGAATTTAGATAAAATCGTTGATGCAGTAAAACTTGGCGTTGCTATGGCAGGCGGAACTCCTATCGTATTCCCCCAATCGCCGTTTGCGACGGCATTGCAATGGGGCACGTTGGTATGAAATATTCCTTAATAACCCGTGATTTAATAGCAGACTCTACCGAAGCAATGGTTTTGGCGCACGGATTTGACGGGCTCGTTATGGTTCCTAACTGTGATAAAAACGTTCCGGGACTTCTTATGGCTGCGGCTCGTGTAAATATACCTACTGTATTCGTTAGCGGTGGTCCTATGCTTGCAGGAAGAGTCAACGGAAAGAAAACGAGCTTATCAAGTATGTTTGAAGCCGTTGGCGCATATTCGGCAGGCAAAATAGACGAAAAACAATTATGCGTTTGCGAAGAAAACACTTGTCCTACTTGTGGTTCTTGTTCGGGAATGTACACGGCAAACTCTATGAACTGCTTAACCGAAGTTTTAGGTATGGGGCTAAAAGGTAACGGAACAATACCTGCCGTTTATTCACAAAGAATTGAACTTGCAAAGCACGCAGGTATGCAAGTAATGGAACTTGTTAAAAAGAATATTTGCCCAAGAGACATTATGACTGCTGCATCATTTAGAAACGCTCTTACTGCCGATATGGCTTTGGGGTGTTCAACTAACAGTATGTTGCACTTACCCGCTATTGCAAACGAGTGCGGTGTTGAAATTAATCTTGATACGGCTAACGAGATAAGCGAAAAAACGCCAAACCTTTGTCATCTTGCCCCCGCTGGTCATACTTATATGGAAGACCTTAACGAAGCGGGTGGCGTTTACGCAGTATTAAAAGAACTTACTAAAATAAACGCGCTAGATACTTCGGTTATGACGTGTACGGGTAAAACATTGGGCGAGAATATTGCAGACGCAGTAAATAAAAACCCAGAAGTTATTCGTACGGTAGATAATCCTTATAGCAGTA
>JAGASB010000085.1 GCA_017621955.1 Clostridia bacterium
AATATAGTTCTGCCACGTTTAGTAAAAAGGTTACGGAGCGAAAGTTTAAAAGCCGTCCAAAAACTCATTTTTGCCTTGCGCTGTTTTTTCTTTTTTATAGGGGAAGGAACTTCTTCAACTTGGTTATCTTCAATTTCGTCTTGTTCGGAATACGGATTACTATCTTCAACGATTTCACCGTCAACAAGTCTAACTATACGGGTAGAGTATTGCTGTGCAATCTCAGCATTGTGAGTAACCATAATAACAAGCTTATCTTTTGAAATCTCTTTGATAAGTTCCATAATTTGAACGCTTGTTTTACTGTCAAGCGCACCCGTCGGTTCATCAGCAAGCAAGATATCCGGTTCATTGACAAGCGCACGAGCTATTGCAACACGCTGACACTGCCCACCCGATAATTGATTTGGGCGCTTATATTCTTCGCCTTTAAGACCTACCCTTTCAAGCGCAATTTTTGCACGCTTAACACGTTCATCTTTGCTTACCCCCGAAATAGTTAAAGCAAGTTCAACGTTACCTAAAACAGTTTGGTGCGGAATAAGATTATAAGTTTGGAACACGAACCCTATACGGTGGTTGCGGTAAGTATCCCAATCCCTATCGTTAAAGTTTTTCGTGGATTTGCCCTGAATAATAAGGTCTCCCTTAGTGTACTTATCAAGACCGCCAATAATATTAAGCGTAGTTGTTTTTCCACAACCGGACGGTCCTAAAATAGACACGAATTCATTTTTACGGAAAGAAATATCAAGTCCCTTTAAGACTTCAATTTCTCCGCCTGCGACTTTGTAGTTTTTAGTAATGCCTTTTAATCGCAACATACAATCTTCCTCAAAATATTTTTTCTCTATAATACATTATACATATTAATATTGAATTTGTCTTGAAAAAACTCACGAAAAAATTGATTTTTTCGTGAGTTTTCATTGTTTTTTATAAGATATTAAATAATTTCAGAGAACGCCTTGACGAATTCTGTCGGATTTTCAATATCAAGTCCTGCAAGAATTCTTGCTTGTTCGTATAACACGGTAGCGTATTTTTTAAGCTTTTCTTTATCAGACTCATAAACGGCAGTAAGTCTATCTAATATGCCGTGTTCTAAACTTATTTCAAGAATTTTTTCAGCTTGCATTTTACCGTCAGAGTTGGGCATAGACTTAAACACCTTTTCCATTTCGATTGAAATGTCCCCAGCAGCAGTCAAGCATACGGGATAGTTCTTAAAGTTTGCGGTAAGTTTAACTTCTTTAACCTTGCCGTCAAGCGCATCTTTAATAGCAGATAAAAGGTCTTTGTTTTGCTCAGCCTTTTCGTTAAGTTCTTTCTTTTCAACGTCGCTGTCAACTGAAAAGTCGTTTTCAGCAACCGACTTAAACTTCTTGCCGTCATAGTCCATCAAAATCTTAGCAACGAAGTCGTCTACACCGTCCTTAAAGTAAAGCACTTCAAGTCCTTTTTCTTTAAGTTTTTCTATTTGCGGAAGCTTAGAAATTTTATCGTAAGATTCACCGCAAGCATAGTAGATAAACTCTTGGTCAGCCTGCATTTCTTTAACGTATTCACTAAGCGTAACGAGTTTTTCTTTCTTAGATGAGTAGAACATTAAGAAATCTTTTAATTTATCTTTGTTCATACCAAAGCCAGCATATACGCCAAATTTAATGGAAAGACCGAATTCAGCAAACATCTTTTCATAATTTTCCCTATCGTCTTCCATCATCTTTTTAAGTTCTGCTGAAATTTTCTTTTCAAGACCGTTTGCAATGGCTTTAACTTGCCTGTCTTGTTGCAATATTTCACGAGAAATATTAAGGCTTAAATCAGAACTGTCAACTATACCCTTGATAAAGCCAAAATGGTCGGGAATAAGTTGTTCGCACTTTTCCATAATCATAACGCCGTTACAGTAAAGTTTAACACCCTTTTTATAGTCTTTTGAATAATAATCGTACGGCGCTTTTGACGGAATAAACAAAAGCGTGTCGTAGTTTACCATACCTTCGATTTTTGCATAGACACTCTTTAAGGGGTCCATGTAATCGTGGAATTCGTTTTTATAGAATTCTTTTAAGTTATCTTCGGTAACTTCTGCCTTTGGCTTTTTCCAAAGCGGAACCATACTGTTTAACGTTTCAAGTTCGGTAACTTGTTCGTATTCAGGCTTATCGTCGGGCGTACCGGCCTTTCTTTTTGAACGTGTCATAAGCATTTGTATAGGATAACGAATATAATCCGAATATTCTTTTATAAGCGAACTAATTTTATATTCTTCTAAAAAGTCAGAATACTTGCAGTCTTCACAATCGGCTTTAAGACTCATAACGATTTTAGTGCCGTATCCGTCCTTTTCAGTTTGTTCAATGGTGTAACCTTCCGCACCGCTACTTGTCCACTTAAACGCAGTATCACTGCCGTATGCTTTTGTATAAACTTCAATTTTATCAGCAACCATAAACGCAGAATAAAAGCCTACACCAAACTGCCCGATAAGTTCGTTATCAGTTTTATCGGTATGCTCTTTCTTGAAAGCAAGCGTACCTGACTCTGCAATCGTGCCAAGGTTTTTTTCTAAATCTTTATCGGTCATACCGATACCGTTATCTTCAACGGTTAGCGTTCTGTTTTCTTTGTCAATAGCAATATTGATTTTAAAATCTGAACCAACGCTTGTATCGGTAAGCGATATAAATTTAAGTTTGTCAATAGCGTCGCTTGCGTTTGAAACAAGTTCACGCAAAAATATTTCTTTGTTGGTGTAAATTGAGTTAATCATTAAATCAAGTATTCTTTTTGATTCTGTCTTAAATTGTTTCATTTCAGTCTCCACGTTAATTTTTAGCACTCTTTGACTTAAAGT
The DNA here is from genome assembly GCA_017621955.1 of Clostridia bacterium. The sequence goes on from JAGASB010000085.1 coordinate 2,864, forward strand.
GCTAATTTATATTATAATCGGTAAAATTTAATTGTCAACTTATTTTTAACCATTTATAAAAAAAATGCGCTTGAAATTTCAAACGCATTTTTATGTTTAATTATTTTCTTTCTATATCGCCATCAAATATGGTTACACCGTCATAGGTTTTAAGCCCCTTAACTCCATATTGGTCGCCACCAAATATTTGGTCAAAAGGAATTAAGTTCATATGATTATCAACACATTGACTGTGGTCATAATCAGCAGGGAGTCCATCATATCTATATCCTGGTTCAACACGCATACCCCTTCCGCCGTTTAAACCGGGGGTAGGTTCGCAATAGTGATAGTTTGCCCAGTCACCGTATGTAACGGTTACATCGCTACAAGTTATATTATATTTTGAAGTATCAGGATAATTAGCGCCATCAATAGTGGTTGTTTCTTCTAAACGACCGATAATCATACCGCACATACGATAGTTGTAGTAGTCATTAGAAGCAGTGCAGTCGTTATAAGCGTCAATACGACAAGCTATATCCACGTTTTCAAAGTTGTATGTTGCACCAGGTTCTGCCTGACCTACAATACCACCGATTGAACTGTCGAAAGAACCCCAAAGACCAGCAAGAACACAATCCTCAGCAATCGTTATGTTCTTGAAAGTGTAATTACCTGCGCCCGACCAACCGATTATGCCACCATTACCATTGTTGTAAGTTGCAGAAATACTGTCTTCAATAGTAATGTTTTCAAACACACAAGTTCCTGTTGCACTACCTGCTACAAATGACGTGTCGCCACCTTCAATATAGCTTTCCCCACCTGAGAGAGTTAAGTTTTTGATTGTTGCATTATTAACGTTGCCAAATAAACCGTATGAACCATATACGCCCCACTCATAACCAAGATCCCAACCATTTTGATACAATTTTGATATGGTGTGACCTTGACCATCAAACGTACCTTCAAACGTTCCATTTTTAGAGTGGTCACCAATCGGTCTAAACGTCAAGGGGTCACCGTCGGCAGCAGGAGTAGTGTCTTCACAGTAAAGGCTTACATCAGCATCCAAGGTAAACGTAACACCAGCAAACGTTGTATTACCAGAAACAAGCTCTGAAAGTCCTGCAATTTGTTCTGCGGTACTGATTGTATATTCAGTTTGTGGGTTTGCAGGGTCATACCAAGAAGTATCAGCCGTCCCGTCCCAAGTATCATCAACAGTTTTAGCATTGCCTTGTTGAGCAATTACTTTGATTGAGATATTTGTTGTAGTTTCAATACCGTTTGCATCTTCGTTTTCTACGGGGAGTTCAATTGAAATGCGTAAATCGTCAATAGATTGACCTGCGCTAAGTTCTGCCCAAGAAGTCTTACTTTCAAGTGCAACGTATTTATCAGCGCCGTTTTCGTCAACAATCTTTTTAACGTCAAGCATAGGAGCAAGGTCGCCTACAATTTCAGTTTCAATATGATAATTGATAGTTACGTCGCTCTTGTTTTCCATAGCGATAGTAACGATAGCCTTATCGCCTGCGGTTACGCCGTTAAGTGCAAGGTTTCCACCGTTTACAGTTGCAGTACCACCGTTTTCAAACTTGTCAGTTTGTTTAACGCCCATTGAATATAATTCAACGTCCTTAACAGAAGCAACTACGTTTACAGTACCAGAAGATACTGCGATGTTTACTTTCGATTCGCTTGTGAATAACGCATAAGTTGAACCAACAACAAGCGTAAAGCACAAAACAAGTGAAAGCAATGATGATAAAAGTTTCTTTTTCATACTTTTAATCTCCTTCTACAAAGTTTTTATTATACCCCTATATCATACAGGGACTTACAGTATACCCCCCCCCTATAAAAAAGTCAAGCGTTTGAATATTAAAATAAAAAAATATTTATTATAACATATATAATTTTATTTTATATATTAATTACACATTGTTCAATAACGCTAAACATTAAACACACATC
>JAGASB010000086.1 GCA_017621955.1 Clostridia bacterium
CTTATTGAACTTATCCCAAAAAGTGCAAAAGTTTACGTTGCTTGTTCAACTAAATGTAAAGGTAAAGACGTTATGAACAGTTGCGTTAATGGTTGCATCGGTTGTGGGCTTTGTGCTAAAAACTGCCCCGAAAATGCAATTAGTATGGTTGATAACTTAGCCGTTATTGATTACTCTAAATGCACGGGCTGTAAAACTTGCGTTCTTAAATGCCCAAGAAAAACTATTAAAGAAATATAATTTTAGTTTATTAAAAATAACTGCGTTAATTTTTAACGCAGTTATTTTTTTGTTTTAAAACCTTATAAAATTGTCAATAAACTATCTAAAATCTACGCTTTCTACCGAAAGTAGAGTTTTGTTTTTGTTTAGTAGAGCGTTGTTTTTATAAGTAGAAAAGCGACTAAAAATAATAGAATGAAAAGCATAAAGAGTAGGTTGATTAACCTTGATTGCCGTGATAAAATAGGCTTAGGTTTAAGGAGGCTTTTATGAAAAACAACAACAATTTGAATTTAAACGCTAAGCACCCAAAACGCAGTGTGCTTGAAGAAATAGGAAATTCCATAACTCACGGTGTGGGAAGTGTTTTTGCAATAGTATTATTTATTTTGATGCTATCAAAATCAAGTTCACCGATACAATCACTGTCTGCATCTATTTATTTTGCAGGTTTACTTATTACCTTTACCATAAGTTGTTTATACCACGCTCTACCCTACGGCAGTAAAGCAAAAAGACTTTTCCGCAGATTTGATTACTGCTCAATTTATTTATTGATAGGCGCAACCTTTGCTCCTTTACTTTTGAACTTTGTTAGCGGTACTTTTGGCACGGTATTTTTCATTTTGCAATGGTCTATTATTATAACAGGCATAACTTTTGTGGGCGTTTTCGGTCCTACACGCTTGCGCGCGTTACACATAACGCTTTACGTCGTTCTTGGTTGGAGCGGACTTATATTTTTGCCACAAATGTTTTCAAGATGTCTTCCACTCTTATTTTACATCTTGGGCGGTGGAATAATATATAGTTTAGGTATTATTCCGTTTGCGCTTAAAAAGAAATGCTCTCACTTTATATGGCACTTTTTCGTGCTGTTAGGCGCAGTAATTCACGGCTTAGGAATTTATTTTTACATTTTTTAACAGGAGAAAATTATGATTAAAATTATTGCTGATTCTACTTTTGGCATAAGCGAAACTTACGCTAACAAAAACGATATAAAGATTGTTAAACTTAAAATGATACTTGACGGAAAAGTTTTTGAAGAAGGGTTTGAGCCGTCTTGGGAAAACTTTTATAAAGAGATGGAAAAAAGTAAGCACTTCCCCACCACAAGTCAACCAAGCCCACAAGACTTTATTGATAAAATTGAAGAAATTTTTGAAAAAGACCCCGACTCTCAAATTATAATCGTAACCATTGCAACAAGGCTTTCGGGAACGTTTAATTCAGCAAAACTCGCCGCAGAGTCCTTTCCCGATAAGAAAATTACGGCAGTAGATAGCCGTCAAGCAACAACTTGCGGAAGATTTTTAGTTGAAGAAATGGTTGATGCTATCAACAATGGTGATAGTTACGAACAAGTTTTATCGCTAATCGATTCTTTACAAACAAAACTTAAAATTCAGTTTATACCTAAAACGCTTGAATACTTAAAACGTGGTGGTAGAATAGGTACGCTTGGCGCTTCGTTTGCTACGCTTTTACATATAAAACCACTTTTTAATTTTAAGGAAAACGAACTTTCTGTAAAAAAGGCAATCGGGCACGCTCGTGCTATTGCAGAGTGTATTTCTTCTATCCCCAAAAAAATAAAAAAACTTGCCGTTTGCTATATTTACGACAAGTCTAATTTAAGTTTATTAACTGATAAAATAAACCAAAAAATCAACAGCGTCAATGCTGAAATTGTTGCGATTGAACCTATTTTTGGCGTACACGTCGGTATAGGTGCAATAGGCGTTGCTACTCTTGAAGAGTAAGTTTATTATAAATTCTTTCCAAACGGGTCGCCTTTAATTTCCGTACCTGCAAGTTTTTTATCCTGCAAAATTCTTGCACGCTGAACGGATTTATTACCGTACTTTTTGCGTATACCGTCAACGGCACTTTCAAGCTTATCAAATTTATCGTGCTTATCAGGTTCATTACCTATATCAAGAGATAGTTGCTCTAAACCAAGCGTAAAATCACATACCGCTACGCCCGCACCACGAACGGGGCGTTCCCATTTATACAGCGATTCAAACAGGTCGTACGATGCTTTTGCAATTTCCATTGCTGAACTTGTTGGGCGCAAAAGTTTTACTTGCTTACCATAGTAATTAAGTTCGTTGTCGGTTACCGATATTTTGACCGTTTTGGCTTTACCTAAACCGCTTTCCCTAAGCCGTGATGCAACCGATTCTGATAAAAGTAAAAGTAAAGTTTTCACTTCATCAAAATTCATTAAATCCTTGTAGTCGGTAAAGCTATTACTTATGCTTTTAGTATCGTATTCCCTATGCTTATCGACAGGGGATTCGTCTAAGCCGTTTGCGTACTTATAAAGCGTACTGCCCCATACGCCTAAAAGTTTAGTAAGTACTTTTTCGCTTGACGAAGCAATATCGCCTATCGTGCGTATACC
>JAGASB010000087.1 GCA_017621955.1 Clostridia bacterium
CAATTTCCATAATAATTCTATTTACCGATAAACTTTTTCATAAGTTCATATCCGTTATCAACGAAGATTTTGCTATTTTCTGCGTTTTCTTCATCGTAACTTTGTACACCCACTTGGTCCTTATCGCTTCTATAAATGATATAAGGTACAGGGTCAGAGCAGTGAGTCATAATTGATAAAGGAGTCGGGTGGTCGGGTGCAACTAAAACGGCAAACGGCTGACCGCAACTTTCAAGATATTCCATAATAGGTTTTACCACAAGGCTATCAATCTGCTCAATTGAAAAAATCTTATGCTCTGCGTCGCCGTGATGTCCACATTCGTCGGGTGCTTCCATATGAACGTAAACGTAGTCAAGCCCGTCCTTTAACGCATTGATGCAAGCCGCCGCCTTACCTGAAAAGTTGGTGTCGTAATTACCCGTTGCGCCTTCGACTTCTATAACACGCATTTTGGCAAGATTGCCTATACCTTTAAGTAGGTCAACCGCCGAAATTATTCCACCATTAAGACCAAAACGTTCATTAAAACTTTGAAGTTCGGGTTTAGTTCCTTCACCCCAAAACCAAAGCGAATTTGCAGGGCGTTTGCCTGCCTTTATGCGTGCTTTATTCACGGGGTGGTCCTTTAATAATTGATAGGATTTTTCCATAAGTCTAAGTAGTTTTTGACCCGCTTCGCTCTTTGGCAAATATTCTTTTACGGGTTTACCGGTTATATCGTGCGGTGGAGTAAAATCACCTGCCAAAACACCGTTATCGATTACAAGACAATGACGGTAACTTATTCCTGCATAAAGTTTATAAACTTCACTATCAATTTGCTTTTTCAAAAACTTTATAAGTTCTTTTGCTTCTTCGGTAGAAATTTCACCTGCACTGTAATCGACCATAGTCTTATCTTCATAAACGCTTTCGTCCGTTACGGTTACAAGATTGGCACGAACGGTAACGTCAGTATCGCAAAGGTCAATGCCGATAGAAGCCGCTTCTAATGGTGAACGACCCGTATAACATTCGTGTGGGTCATAACCTAAAACCGAGAGATTTGCAACGTCACTACCCGGTTTCATACCACAAGGTACAGTTCTTACAAGCCCGACTTCACCGTGCTTTGCAAGTCTATCTATATTAGGTTTGTTCGCAAGCATTAAAGGGGTTTTATTATCCAAAAACGGTTGGCGATAGTCAGCCATTCCGTCCCCTAAAATTACAACGTATTTCATAATGCACTCCAATCAATCGGCTCAATGCCGTGTTTTATTAAATATTCGTTTGTCAATTTATAATGCCCACACCCAAAAAAGCCGTTATAAGCCGATAGCGGACTTGGGTGCGCACACTCTAAAATTAAATGTTTATTTTTATCAATAAGCGGTTTTTTACTCCTAGCGTTACCGCCCCAAAGCAAAAATACCACGTTTTCTTTATTGTCTGAAATTTTTTTAATAATGCTGTCGGTAAACTGTTCCCAACCCTTTCCCTTGTGCGAATTTGCTTGGTGCGCACGAACGGTAAGCACGGTGTTTAATAGCAGTACGCCTTGTTTTGCCCACCCCGTAAGGTCACCGCTTTTTTTAGGCTGAATATTAAGTTCAGAATAAAGTTCCTTAAACATATTCACAAGCGACGGCGGTTTATCTATACCGTCTGGAACAGAAAATGATAGCCCCATTGCCTGACCTTCGTTATGATAGGGGTCTTGCCCTAAAAGAACGACCTTAATATCCTTAAAAGCAGTGTACTTCATATTGTTAAAAATATCGTACATAGACGGGTACACCGTGTGCGTCGAATATTCAGTTTTTAAAAATTCACGCAGTTTTAAGTATGACGGAGCGTTAAATTCATCTTTTAGAATCTCATCCCACTCACTTGTAATCTTAACCATTTTTTCTTTCCACCCTTACGTTTATTATATTTTAACATTTTTATTTGACAAAATCAATATAATTATATATACTGACTTAAAGGTTTTTTATGGAATTATACGAAATTATTTTAATCGGCATCGCTCTTTCAATGGATGCGTGTGCTTTAACCATCGCAAATTGCTCAACTTATAAAAACTCTCTTACACGTCAAAAAGAATGGGCAATGCCTATCGCTTTTGCTATTTTTCAAGGCGTAATGCCCCTTATCGGCTTTTTCATCGGTTCACTTTTTAGCGGTGTTATCGGCGCTATTGCCGACTTTTTAACAGCAATTATTTTCTTTACTCTTTCAGCAAAAATAATTTTTGATTTAGTTAAAGATATGAAAACCGAAGCCACGTCTACCAATAAGTCAACTAAAACGGCTAAATTTTCTTTTATAATACTAATCGTTCAAGCGTTTGCAACAAGCATCGACGCTTTGGCTGTTGGTGTTACTCTTGTAAACTTAACCTTTTCAGTCTTTATTGCCGTAGGCATTATAGCCGTAATTACGTTTATTCTTGTATCGTTAGCACTTGCTTTTGGAAAAAGCCTTGGGAAATGGTTCGGGTGCTATGCAGAGTGGTTCGGTGCAGGGATACTTATACTTTTAGCAATAAAGTCGCTGATTGAGTCAATTATTTAATTGTTAAACATAAAACAAATTAGTCATAATAAAACATTATTCGCCCTTTTTCGAAAAATTTTGAAAAAGGGTTGTTTTTTTAAATTTAATTTGTTATAATTATTTTAATGTTAAAATAAGGGTTAAGATTATGAGAGTGTTTATTTTAAAGTCAAGTATAATAATTCCTACGCCATCACTCTCTTTTAATAATGAATTAATTTAATGAAGCCATGATTGGCTTCATTTTTTTAAAAAAATTATTTTTTTGGAGGTTTTCACTAATGAAAAACGTCAATCTCGTTTACGGTGTAAACGACAAACCAGGCTTGTGGAAAACGTTAGTTTTCGCTTTCCAACAATTGCTCGCTATCCTAGCGGCTACAATAGTTGTACCTGTAATCATTAACACTGACACCGGCTTAAATGCCGCAGGTATTTATCCTCAAATGAGTCAATCAGCAGCGCTATTCGGTGCAGGTGTTGGTACTCTCGTCTACCTTTTGTTCACAAAGTTCAAAAGCCCCGTTTTCTTAGGTTCTTCTTTTGCTTTCATCGGTTCAATGTGCGCGGCTTTCGGCGGTGCAGGTACGTTCCTTGCAGCAGGTTACGTCGGTTTAATTATCGGTGCAATCTTTGCTGGTCTTGTTTACGTTATTATTTCTGTCATCGTTAAGTTTGCAGGTGTAAAATGGATTGATAAAGTTATGCCCGCAGCTGTTATTGGACCAACCGTTGCTATCATCGGTTTATCACTCGCTAAAAACGCTGTTGGCGATATGTCTAAGAGCGCTGTTTCAACAGCAAACCCCTGGATTGCTTGCTTTGCGGAATAGTTACACTCTTAACCGTTATTGTTTGCTCAGTTTACGGCAAAAAAATGATGAAAATGATACCTTTCATTTTGGGTATTTTGGCAGGCTACGTTGTAGCAACTATATTTACCGTTATCGGTCTTCTTACCGAAAACCCCGAATTCAAATTATAAACTTCGGTATGTTTGCGTCTATGCAATGGTTCCCCGACTTCACGTTCGTTAAATCTTTCGAAGCGTTTAACGGCACAGCGTTTAACTGGGGCGCATTCATCGTAACAGTTCTTGTTGCATACGTTCCCGTTGCTTTCGTTGTTTTTGCTGAACACTTGGCAGACCACAAAAATATATCTTCAATAATCGGTACTGATTTAACAAAAGACCCTGGTCTTCACAGAACGCTTCTTGGCGATGGTATCGGCTCTATGGCAGGTGCTTTCTTCGGTGGTTGCCCCAACACTACTTACGGTGAATCAGTTGGCTGTGTTGCAATCTCTGGTAACGCATCAGTCATAACAATTTTATCTACTGCAATTATGTGTATCGTTGCATCTTTCTTTGCACCGTTCGTAACTTTCCTTGCTACTATTCCAAACTGCGTAATGGGTGGCGTTTGCTTTACTCTATACGGCTTCATCGCAGTTTCTGGCTTAAAGATGATTCAAAAAGTTGACCTTAACGAAAACAAAAATCTCTTCACCGTATCTGTTATTTTAATCGCAGGCGTTGGCGGTATGATATTAAATATTGGCGCAGTAACTATAACTTCTGTTGCTTGCGCTCTTATCCTTGGTATTATCGTTAACTTAATCACCTCAAAAGCAAAAAAAGATGAAGATAAAGCAGAATAATTTACTTTAAGGACAGTATTATGGAAAACTATAAAAACGTTCATATTTTAGACCACCCGTTAATTAGACATAAGCTTGCTATTTTAAGGAATAAGGGAACAGACACAAAGCAGTTTAGAGAAATAGTGAAAGAACTTGCTATGCTTATGGCGTATGAAAGTTTTAAAGACGTTCCCACCCAAGAAATAACGGTGGAAACCCCACTTGAAACTACCACTCAAACTGTTGTAAAAGAAAATTCTATTGCAATCGTTCCTATTCTCCGTGCAGGACTCGGAATGGTTGACGGAATAATTTCACTCTTCCCCGCAGCAAAAATCGGCCATATAGGACTTTATCGTGACGAAGAAACGTTCGAACCTCACGAATACTATTGCAAACTTCCTTCTAACATTGAAGAAAAGGTCGTTATGGTTGTTGACCCTATGCTTGCAACGGGCGGAAGCGCTTGCGATGCTATAAAGCTTCTTAAAAAGCGTGGCTGTAAAAGAATTAAGTTTATGTGTATTATCGCTGCACCCGAAGGCGTTAAAAAACTTTCGGAAGCGCACCCTGACGTAGAAATTTTCGTTTCAACACTTGACCGTGGCTTAAACGAACACGCCTACATCTTACCAGGTCTTGGCGACGCAGGCGACAGAATTTTCGGCACAAAATAACTTAAAACTCACCAAACGTAAAAAGAGCAGTTTAGGGCGTCACTCTTAGGGATTTTTTAGACATTATAAAAGACTAACGAAAAATTTTCGTTAGTCTTTATTTTTGATACGCAAAATACACTACTTTGATTACAAAGTATAGTGGGCTATACTTTATTTGATTTTTGAAAAATTTTATTTATTGTTTCTTCTGGTAAAATGGCGGCTAAGCCATTGCCATACCATTTGATATTATCATCTAAACTAAATAATGAAGATTTAAACCAGCCAGAAGATTTTTGTCCGTATTTAAAGTCAATAATAGCATTTCCACCTAATGCTAATGTTTGCTCTATCAATTGGTCTTTTACACAATCTAGCGTTTGTATTTGTGAGTTAAATGAAAAAAGTTTTTTGTATTCAACTTGTCCAAGTATTTTTGCCGTTTGCTCTGCTCCTTCTATAAAAATTACACCTTTATAAATAAATGTGTATGCCATTAAATGTCCCTCTCTAAAATAATAATTGCTTCTTCTCTAGAGTGACTCATAATTCCTGGTATTTCTGCTGTAAAAGCAGCCTTTACAACCCAGCCTTGTTGCGCATACGAATTGATTGCATCCTCTAATCTTTGTGGGTCAAATTTGCCTGAAAACCATTTGTCCTTTTGAGATAAGATTTTGTACTGTTTCATTTCTAATTTCCTCCAAAAGTAATTTAATATAAATATTATACACTAACCAACAGTTAGTTGTCAAATAATTTCTAACCAATAGTTATATAATAATATTATGGAAGAATCAAGTATAAAGAAGCGATTGAGTGAAGAATTAAGAAATAGTGGATTAACAACTATCGAAATTGCAAAACGTATAGGTGTTTCCCCTGAAATGATTACTCAATATTGTACAACAAAAAAATTACCTAAATTAGATACTTTTGCAAAAATTTGTAAAGAACTTGATTTAGATGCAAATTATATTTTAGGAAATAATTAAAAAACTCGACTTACAAAAGTCGAGTTTTTTAATTGATTAAATTAATCCCTATGAAAAGAACGGCAAACTGCTCTTTTTGTTTTGCGTTGTATAGAATATTTATCGCATTTATATTTTTATAAACTTATATGCAAATAAGTAAAGTTTATCAAGGTTTTTTTGTGAATATTCTACTTCGGTTGAATATGCCCTAATAATATCTACGATTAAATCAAAATTATCTTTATTTTGTTCTTGTTCCTTTTCAATTATGCTTTTTATTATCCACCAAGAAAACACAGTAGAAATCGTCCTTGCCCTAACCCACATAGTGTCTTCCGCATCGGATAAGTGGCGATAAACGCTGTTCACCAAGAACTGTTCGCAATAATGCGATAGATTTTCTGCGGTCGTTTTATTAAATACTTTATCAATCGCTTTTAATCTTTTTGCCCAACTTTTATCCACTCTTTCAAAAGATAAAAAAGTCTTTATTATTTTCTTAAAATCTTGTTGAGAGAAATTTGCATTGCACTCTTTTAAGATATTATCAATTCTATCGTTTACAGAAAGCAAACGGTCTTGCAAAATTTTAAGCACTTTATCTCTAAAATTTAAAACGTTCTTTTGATTAAAGTCAAGTTCAACTTGTTCACCGTCATCGCTAACTAACACGAGTTCAATCTTGCCGTTAAACGATAATATTATTCGTGCCACTTCTTCACAGCAAAAACCTAACCCCGTTTCCGTTCGATCATCAAAATAACTTCTAAACCTTGGGTGGTCTCTACACACTTGGCACAAACTTTGTTCCCCAAGGTTTATTATTATATCGCAAAGTCCCTTTTCGTTAAGAAACGCACACCTTTTTATCTTATCCGTCTTAAACCTTGATTTTTTATAATTTATCCCCTTATTTAACGCTTGTGAAAAATCTGACTTTTCCGTTTGATACTTTTCCAAACTTTCGCTATCAATACACATTTCCCAACCAGCACAACAAGTATGCTCACATTTATCCGCAATGCACTTAAACTTAGGATAATAATTCAAAACGTATTTTTTCATATTTTTATTATATCACTTTTATTAAAAAATACAAAACAAAAACCCAAACCGAATTTATTTCGATTTAGGTTTTCTTTGGTGACCCCTACGGGTTTCTGCCCCTTAATAAGGGGAAGGCAAACGTTGGTTTGCGAGGGGTTTGCTGTCCGACGCTAGTCGAGCGAACCCATTTGGGTTCGGCAATCCCTTGGATTGCAAAAAGAAAACACACTCCTTTGAGTGTGTTTCTCTTTTTTGGTGACCCCTATAATGCTCGAACCGTGAATACTTCGACGCATTGAATTTTTATCATTTTTGGGGTGTTTTGCCTTAAAATGAGCGTTTTTTGATTGCTTTTTTGTAGTAGTCGTGACTACTATTTAAGGGGGTAAGCCGAACACACTTCGGTATTTTTGGGGAAGATGCTACGTCAAGTTAGTTATCTCACTTGAATATGAAGTGTTGGGAAAGATAGTGAGCGACGATAAAAGTTTTCTGCTCGTGCCACGTTATCTCGCTTTTCTATAACAGTTGTTTGAATTGGTATATAAGTTGTTGTAAGACTTTGCAAGTCTATCGTGGTTTCAATGGTATCGTTATCAACTTCTATCACTGCAATAAATTTGTTTACCACATACTGTCTATCTTCTAAATTGTCGCTTTCAAGTAAGTCATATAGCAGTTGAGCACGCTTACGAATATCTTTCGGCTTAAATTCGGGAAAGTCTTTTATTTTTTGACGTGTATCATATATGTTCCGTTGCAAATCGTCTTTCTTTAACGTTAGTTCACTTATTTCGTCTGCAAGGTAGCCTTGAAGTTGCTTGTTTTGTTGTCGTCCTATTTCTTGCTTTCGGTCTTCTAATGTTTCAACCGTTTCTTTTAATTCGGTTTCAAAACGGCTTAATTCTTCGTTAAGTTTATCGTTCGCTTTGATATAACTAACTTTGACAAGTTCTATAAGCCTTTCTCTATTGTCGGGGTATAATAAACAACCACCGATAAGCGAAGTTATGTATTCGTCCATATAAGTGACGTTAATTGCTCTTGATAAACACTCTTTACCGTGAGAGCCACAACGGTAAACATAGTAAGGTATGCCGTGATTTATGGTTTTTCCACCACTAAAAGTCTTTCCACAACTTTTACACCTAATAACTCCCGTCAATAAATATCTCTTTTTTGTTCTTGCTTCTGATGGTTTTTTCTTCCGTCTATCCATTATTTCTTGTACTTTCATAAAAGTATAGTCGTCTATTATTCGTGGTATTCCGTTTGGTATTCGAATTATCTCCGATTCCGCTCGGCTTTGGTGGTTGTTGTATGCTTTTCCACGTGCTCGGTATGCAGACCGATTATATACATATTCGCCGATATACTTTCTATTGCGAAGAATATCGGTTAAATGAATAGTAAATAATCTTCCGTCACGCCGTCTATATCCGTTTGCGTTTAGATAATCTCTAATTCTTGTATAACCATAACCTTCTATAACCATATCAAATATAAGTCTTACTGTTTCCGCTTCTTTCTCGTCTATAACATAACGTTTATCTTTTACCTTATAACCAAGTACAGGTACACCACCGTGCGCCTTACACTCTCTTGCGTTAGTTAGTTTTCCAGCGATAGACTCTCTTGATAGTTTCTTTGAATAAAGTTCTGCCATACCCATTGACATCAATTCAAAAAATTCACCTTCAGGCGACTCGTCAAATTCTTCTATTGCGCTTATGATTTTTATACCGTACTTGCCAAAATACTTTTTATAATATCGTGAATCGTCAACGTTTCGTGCCCATCTATCCATACGGTGTACTATTATAAGGTTAAACTCTCTCAATGGTGCGTCCTTTACCATCTGCTGAAAACTTTTTCTATTAGAGTTTGTTCCCGTTTGCGCTTCGTCAACATACTCGTGTATCAATTGTATATTATGACTTGCACAAAATCGTCTTATTGCAGACAGTTGTACTGCAATACTTGATTCTTGTTGCTTGTCCGAACTAAATCTTGCATAAGCAACAGCCGTCATTATTTTCATTTGCTTTTTCTCCTTAAAAATATTAAAAGGAAGACTCGGCTTCAAGTCTTCCTTTCATGTTTATAATATATATTTAAAAGCAAAAAACCGCCTGATTTCTCAAGCGGTTTTTGATTATTTTGTTTCTTTTTTCGCCTTTCTTTGGCTTTTTACTAATTCCACTATATTCATTACAGGCAACATTATTGGTTGTACTTCTGCAGCCGATGTTAAAGTTGTTACTAATGTTCTCATATAAGGAAACAAAATAGTTAATGCCGTCATTTCATTTTGCTCTTTATTTTCCTCCCATTTTTCAACATTAAAAATTGCTCTTATCGCACAATTTAATTTGAAGGGGAAATTTTTGGCATCTTCAATTTTTGCCTTAATATCTATAGAGAAATTATTTTCATCTAAGCCTGTTATCTTATTACTAAATTTGAAGGGGATTTGTAATGTTTCTTCTTGAGAAGAAAACTCATTATTTATTGAATAAGAAAACTCAGTTACATTATATTCAATTAATTTAAATACTGTATTAACTCCTTGCACGAGTCAACTCCTCCTTTATATTCTAATTGTTCTTCAAAAACATAGGGATTTTTATTGTACGTTGGGTACGTGACGTTAAATTTTATATTAAATGTTTTAGTTAATCTGGATATTTCTTCTGCTTTTATGTCAATCAATTCTATTCTTTGATGCAACACTTCTGCAATTTTTATCAAGGTATCAATTCTTGGTATTGCATTCAAACTTTCTGTTCTTGCTATTGCGGACTGTTTAATTCCTGTCATAGCCGCTAAATCTCTTTGCGATATTCCTTTGTTTATTCTAACTTTAATCAATTTTGCGACCAGCTCAGCTACTTTTTCAGAACAATTTACAAACAACTCATCTTCTTTACTTTGTTCTTTAACTTGAGTCTTATAGTCTTCCCATTTCATAACAATGCTCCTTAGTTATACTTTTTATTTTTTATTATTATTTATATATGTTTTTCTTTCCTTTAATGCCTTTTCGATTTCTATCGGTGGCGTTTTCGGTGTTTCTTTTCTAAAAGCATGAAGCAATACTATTTTATTATCCAAAAAAAAGAAATATATAACCCTATTATGTTCAGATTTTAACTCATATAAGTCATCATCTAATTTTCTTGAAATTTTTATCCCTTTTGTCTTAAAAATCTCGTTACCCAATTCTTCCAATAGAGCAATTTTATTCATCAATCGTTCATATTCTTTACGACGTGTTCTCTTTAGGTCTTCAAGATAATTTTTTACGGGACATCGTCCATTATGCTCAAAAAGCTCTATCTCCCACATTTTTACCTCCTTCAAATAGTAACGATAACATTTTTGTTATCACAAATATTATAACACAAATGTTGCAAATTGCAACTATCTGTGACAACTTTTTTTATATTTTTTTATGTTTTTTTATATTTCCTTAAAGTATAAAGCGATAAAATACAAGATAATACAGTATAATACGAATAAAAAATATGGCTCATAGTCGTTGATACTATGAGCCTTTTTGTTAATCTTCCATAAATTTTTCTAAGTCATCATACCCATATGTAAGTTCATAATTGCAGCCCAAATACATTGAATATTCACCGACGTCATCTTCAGTAAGTATTCCTTCCTTGTACTCGTTTAATAGATAATGAACTGCATAGTAAGGTTTTGCTTGATAAGTTCCTGTTAAATAAATCATAACACCGCTTATGTCGTCAATAAATTCTCCATACACAAAAGTTCCGTATTCACAAGGGGTTGCTGTAATGTTTAATGGGTAAAGATAAATTGTTTTCATAAAAAATTCCTCCAGTCTGCCTGCTTACGTCAGGGCTTATGACTTAAAAATAATTGATATATCGTCGTTGTTGTCGTCAACGTCTATGCGCTTAATGAATAGTCGAACGACTTCCCGTGATACCTTGTCTGATGTAAAAATGTCATCAACACTTAAAAGTGGTGTCTGCTTACAACTATCCTTTATAGCGGTAATTGCGGTTGCTTGGGCGGTTAATCGATTGACTTCTGCTTGCTTTTTGGTCTGTACGTCAATACAGTCGTCCGCTTGTTGCTCATAACGCTCTGCAACTCGTTTGGAAACAGAAGGGCTTGAAGCCTTCTCCAAAAAGGTTGAGATTTTGGAATTGAGTTCGGTTATTCGGCGTGATAGTGCACCAACTTCTTCCTTGATTGCGCTTAAACGCTTATCAAACACCGCCGAAGACAGTGGTGACGTTGAAAGATACTTGTTGATACTCTCGGTAATAGTCAACTTGACTGCTTGCTCTATGTACTCGGCGTTGAGAGCCTTCGTGATACACGTCTTGCCACGCTTATTATGGTGGTTGGGACAAGCGTAAATTCTACGGCTCTTGCCACTACTACCGCCCTTGTTGGTTGTTCCACTCATCGGGCGACCACAATTCTTGCAGAACAGTAAACCCGTGAGAATAAATTGAGAATGACAATTGCTCTTGGGGCGAACAACTTTCCGTCCGTCCAAAATGCTCTGCACCGAATCAAACAGTTGCTTGGAAATAATCGGTGGTATTGCCTTTGAATTGCGAACTTCGTCAAACTCTTCAATAAGAACTCTATCACGCTTGCGCTTACCGCCTTTGCGGTTATAGACATAAGTACCATAATACTTGTCGTTGCGAAGCATTGAGTTGATAGTAGTGTAAGTAAACGCCGTGTTCTTGCGTGTGGTATAACCAAGTCGCTCCAACTCATTGATAATATCGGCATAACTATGCCCTTTATCAACCATCTCAAACATCAACTTGACGGCTGGTGCTTCGTTGTGGTTGATTTCAAACCGCTTATCAACGATTTTGAGTCCATAAGGGGGTGTCCCGCCTGCAGTCAAGCCGTTTTTGGCATTATGACACTCGGTCGCCATAACGTCGCTTGCAACTCGCCTTGCGTGATATTGATTTTGAGCAAATAGAATACTTCTCATAAACTCACCTGCGGGGGTGTTAGCATCCGAAACGTCGTCACCTGCAACAAGTTGGCAACCATATAAGTTAAGCAACTTAATTGCCGTTGCAATGTCTGCAAGGTCACGTGCAAGTCGGTCAAACTTGACTACTATGATAACGTCAATCAATTGTTGCTCTGCCAAATTCATCATCTTCAAATACTCTGGTCGGTTATAAGACTGCATACCGCTCGCGTCGTCTTCCGAAAACTTATACTTGACTTGTAATAAATCACTATAATCACTAACAAACTTCTCACATAAACTAATTTGAGTGGGAATAGAGGTCTGCTTATCATCTTCCGCACTCTTGCGGGCATAAATAGCCACACGAAGGTGGCTTATCCCGTGCTTTCTCTTGAGCAAAGCAAGGAGGTTTCTAAGGCTTAATAGTTCCTTGTCCGTCAATACTCTCATTCTCTTGTTCTCCTTTAAGTGTTATAATATCAGTAAGCCTTTCATTGAGCCTATCACGCTCAATAGAAGGCAACTTCTCTACATCAAAAAAGGACGGTGTAATCCGTCCTTTAACCGAATATAAATCGGTGCGCTTAATACTAATCATTGAGCACCTCTTCCTTGTCCGTGTCGATAAGTTCCAAAGCAGGAAGACCTTCGGGCAAAACAATACAAATTGACCTAATTCCGTCAACCTTGACATCATATCTATCCTTATCGGTCTTAATAAGACCTTGTTCCTTCCAACGTTTCTTGACCGTTGTTGGCTCATTGATACCGCTTGATTTGAGCACATCATTGAACTTGGAACTCATGATAATGATTTCACACATATTGCCCCTAAAGTTGACTCTACCATATCTATCAGAAACACAATCACGACAACATACTCTGCCACTATCATAATAATGGAATATATGAAAATTCCTATGTTTCATAACAACGAAAGATTTGATACACTCTAATGCTTTAACGGCAATATCACGATCAAGAACGCTTCGTTGCTCCGAATCCAACAACAACGCAGTAATATCCTTGCTGTCAAGCGACAAGCCAAAGCACTCATTCATAAGTGATATTGTAAGTGGTATAGTAGCATACTTGAGCGCAAGTCTATCCGAAAGGTTATCACGCTCAACCATCATACTCTCTACTAACTCAAGCGCATCATCAAAATGCTTACATAGTGCTGAAAACGGCTTGCTTGCAACAAACTCAGCAAATTCTCTACCAGTCCAACCATAATGCTTTTTGATAGTCTTCTTGATAAGGTTTGAAGTGTTGGCATCGGGCGTCCACGTAATACCTTCCGTACCTATAACACGGGCTTGAAGCCCTTGATTGTGGCAAGATTGAGATTGAATCGGGGTTTCGCTTGAAACAACTACAACGCCCGACCATCCAGAGCCTTGCTCTCGGAGATTGCCACTACTATCACAGCGACCTTTATTCTCGCCTTGAGCGAGGTTGTATATAAGGCTTGCATAATCAATCTTGGTATTGGTTGTACTGTCATCAAGAACAATCGGTAGTCCGTGAATATCGTTAAGCCCCGAAAATAAGGCGTTGTCAGTATTGCTAAACGTCCTAATAAGTCCGCTTTGATTCGTAATTTGAGGGCAAGCAAAAGGACTTATAAGAAGTTGTGAAACTGTACTCTTGCCCGTGCTCGACGCCCCACATAAGTTGTAAACAATAGTACCGAAATCGTACTCATCACGAAGTAATGATACAACAGGTGCAGAATAGCCGATAGCCATCGCAAGGGCAAGTGTTGGAACGGGATAAACATTGTTTCGCAAAAAATTCTCATAATCTTCTCGGTTGCCCTTATAGAACTTAAAATTCTTCCGTTCGCACGTTGAAGTAGTCCCTGCAATAAAGTTGGAATCCATCAAAAAATGGTTTTGTCCATTGTACTCATACCAACCAAGTCTATGGTGGCGATATTCGATTTTCCCATCCGCCACGCAACGTTGTTGTTCATTAATAAGGTGATTGCTTATAGCCTTCTCGTAATTAGAAAACCCAAGAAACCCCTTCTTCGCCAAAATCTTCGGTAGTTGTTGATGGTCAACTATATCCGAAAAATTAAGACTAAATTGTAAGTGCCTAAATCCGTGGTCGTTGACCTGTATCGCAAGTTGGTCTTCCACGTCTTCTCTATCAAGAGAATAAATAATGTTGTCCACCCAAAAAGCAGGGCAAATGTTGTTCCTGTCGTTAGCAGGATTTGTTGGACTCTTGTAGTTCATCCAACCGTTA
>JAGASB010000088.1 GCA_017621955.1 Clostridia bacterium
AAAGAAAACCACCCTGACTACATAGAAAGTGCTTACGAACAACTTAAAGTAGGTCCTAACAAGGGCGGAAAAGTATTGCACGAACTTGCAGACCTTTTGCAAGGTAAGTCAAGAGTTTTAGATAAGGAAATCGACTTAACTAAACCCGACTTTGACGTTGACGTTTTGGTTATCGGCGGTGGTGGTGCAGGTTCTTCTGCTGCTATCGAAGCTGATAATGCAGGCGCAAAAGTTATGATGGTTACTAAACTTCGTATAGGCGATGGTAACACAATGATGGCAGAAGGCGGTATTCAAGCGGCAGATAAGCCCAACGATAGCCCTGCAATCCACTATCTTGATGCGTTTGGTGGCGGACACTTTGCCGCTAAACCTGAACTTTTATATAAACTTGTAAGCGACGCTCCCGATTGTATCAAATGGCTTAACGACCTTGGCGTTATGTTCGATAAAGATGCAGACGGTACTATGGTTACCACTCACGGTGGCGGTACTTCAAGAAAACGTATGCACGCTTGTAAGGACTATTCTGGTGCAGAAATTATGAGAACGCTCCGTGACGAAGTGTTGAATAGGGGCATTCCCGTTGTTGACTTTACTGCAGCAATCGAACTTATAAAAGATACCGAAGGAAAGGCAGCTGGTGCGGTCTTAATGAATATGGAAACCAAAGATATTTTGGTTGCTAAGGCAAAGACGGTTATCATTGCAACGGGTGGCGCAGGAAGACTTCACTATCAAGGCTTCCCAACTTCTAACCACTACGGTGCAACTGCCGACGGCTTGGTTTTAGGGTATAGAGCAGGCGCAAAACTTCTTTACGCAGATACTCTTCAATATCACCCCACGGGCGTTGCTGAACCTACGCAAATTTTCGGTGCGTTAGTTACTGAAAAAGTTCGTTCACTTGGTGCTCAACTTGTTAATAAAGACGGTGAAGCGTTCGTTTACTCACTTGAAACCCGTGACGTAACGGCATCTTCTATCATTAGAGAATGTAAAAAACGTAACAACGGTATTAAAACCACTGACGGCGAAGGCGTATGGCTTGATACACCTATGATTGATATGATTGGTGGCGAAGGCACTATTGAAAAACGTATTCCCGCAATGCTTAGAATGTTCGGTAAATACGGCATTGACATTAGAAAAGACCCGATTTTAGTTTATCCGACACTTCACTATCAAAACGGTGGTTTAGATATTTCGGCAGACGGAATGAGCACGACCGTTCCTAACCTTTTCGTTGCAGGTGAAGCCGTTGGGGGAATCCACGGCAGAAACAGACTTATGGGTAACAGCTTACTTGATATTATCGTGTTCGGTAGAAACGCAGGTAAGAGCGTAGGCAAAATCTATAAGGATATCGAAGTTAAAGACCTTACGCTTGACCACGTTAAAGCGTTTGATAAGGAACTTAAAGACGCAGGCATTGAAGCAACTACACTTTCACCAAAGTTGTTGCCCAACTATACTAAACACCCTGCAATTTAATTGATTTATTTTACCCGACCGAATTCGGTCGGGTAAACGAATATAGGTAGATAGAGGAAAAGATGAAACTTTAAAAGTTTATAAGGAGTAATTTTTATGGAAGAAAAAGATTTGGGCTTGGAGCAAAACGCTTCAAAAAAGAAAAGTCTTAAATGGCTTTGGATTGCTATTGCAATCGTTGCAGTTGCCGCTATTGCCGTTTGGTGTGTGTTAAATGCACAAATCAAGGTCAATGATAAAACAAACAAACCCGAACTCAACGTGTTTGGCTTATCGGGATTATTAGTTGGTATATTTATCGTAACAGCGCTTGGTTACCTTTTAGGTAGAGTTACTATAAAAGGCGTATCACTTGGTACGGCAGGCGTATTCTTAATTGCAATTTTGTTCGGTTACCTTTGCACGTTTATACCAAACGATTTACCTATCTTAAACGCTTTACGTTTAGTAGCAGGTAAAGGTAATACACCTTACTATAAAAGCGTTATTCAAAACGTCGGCTTAGTATTGTTTGTTGGTTCTGTTGGTTTTATTGCAGGTCCTAGATTTTTCAGGGATTTAAAAAAGAACTTTAAAACTTACATATTAATGGGTGTGGTTATAATTTTAATCGGTACGGCTGTTGCAGTATTGTTTACCATTATATCACCTTACGGCGCAGACTTCTGGTCGGGTATTTTGTCGGGCGCATTAACTTCAACCCCTGGTTACTCTGCCGCACAAGAAGCAATGAAAGAACTTGGTGTTTCCGATGCGCAAGTTACTATCGGTCACGCAATCGCATATCCTTTCGGTGTTATCGGCGTTGTGTTATTCGTTCAACTTATTCCTAAAATGTTTAAGGCTGATATGGCTCACGAAAGAAGTTTGTTAAAACCCGAAGTTATGGAAGCAACTGAAAAAAGAGCAGAAAAGAAACTCTTTAAATGCGACGACTTTGGTTTTACCGCAATCGCAATTGCAATCGTTGCAGGCTTATTAGTTGGTGGTATTAAAATCCCACTATTCAACGGAATTAACTTCTCACTTGGTACTACGGGTGGTGTTCTTATTATGTGTTTGGTATTCGGTCACTTTGGCAGAATTGGCAAGCTCTCAATGGAAGTCCCCGCAGCAACAGTTAAAACGCTTAAAGAATTAGGATTGATGCTTTTCCTTATCGGCGCAGGTGTTGACGGTGGTGTAAGCCTTGTTACCGAAGTTAAAGGTGGCGCAGACATCGTTCTTTGGGGCTTTGGTGGTGGCGTAGTTATGACCGTTATCCCGATGCTTGTAGGTTTATTCCTTGGTAAATCATTATTGAAACTTCCACTTCTCTCTAATCTTGGTTCAATCACGGGTGGTATGACTTCAACTCCCGCACTTGGCGCACTTATCGGTACGGCAAAAACGGATGACGTTGCAGGTGCTTACGCTTCAACCTATCCTATCGCTTTGGTACTTATAGTTATCGCTTGTAACTTAATGATTAACCTTATGACTTGGAGTTTGGTTATAGTTTAATGCATAATTAAACAACTTACAATCCGCACGGCTTTTGTCGTGCGGATTTTCTTTTTTCTATTTAGTATAAAAATAGTTACTAACGTATATAATAATGTTTATCACGCGTGTACACGCGTAATAATCGATAAAAAAATTTTTTATATTTTTTTGCATAAACACTTGACAAATAAAGTTTTGTGTATATAATTTAAATTAGCAGTCAAGGTTAGAGAGTGCTAACACTCAAAAACAAAGAGTGCTAAAAAATAAAAAAATATTTTATATAAGGAGATGTAACTATGAGAAACTTTTTAACAAACAGACGTAACGATTTAGGCTTTAATTTTTTTGAAGACGCATTTGACAGCTTTTTTAAGCCCGTGTTCTATCCGCAAGCACAGTCAATGAAAACTGATATAAAAGAAACGGAAACGGAATACGAACTTTCAATTGATATGCCCGGTTTTGACAAAAAAGACATTAACTTGACGTTAGAAAACGGATACCTATCTATTGAAGCAAAAAGGGAAGAGCGTGAAGAAGAAAACAATTACGTTAGAAGAGAACGCAGTTTTACTTGTGCAAGAAGTTATTATGTTGGCGACGCTGTAACCGAGCAAGACGTTAAAGCAAAATATAATAATGGAACACTTGTTCTTAATGTTCCTAAAAAGCAAACAGAACTTCCCAAAAAGACAAACATTGAAATTGAATAAAAAATCAAGCCACCGTCCACAGAAAACTTTTCTGTGGACGGTGGCTTTTTGTGTGTTATAATAAGTTTTCTTATTTGTTACTCTAAACAAATATCGTCATACTGAGCTTGTCGAAGTATCTAAAAATTAACAGTGTAACGAATAATCGTGATTTATAGATGCCTCAAC
>JAGASB010000089.1 GCA_017621955.1 Clostridia bacterium
ATTACCGAAGAAAAATTTTATATTTCATTTAAAAAGGCAACTGAATTCGATGCAGTTTTCGGCATTGCCAAAGCAAAAAAAGACGGCTCTGATACAAGCGGTGACACTCACTCTGTTATGCGCATTAACGGCGATAAATTTATGTTTGCCCTATCCGACGGTATGGGTAGCGGTCAGCGTGCACAAAATATTTCTTCCGCTTCCCTATCACTAATTGAAAGTTTTTATAAGGCTGGACTTAACGGCAATCTTATTCTTAGCACTGTAAACAAACTTTTAGCAATCAATACAGAGGACAGTTTTACCGCACTTGACGTTTCGGTAATAGATTTAAAAACTTGCACGGCTGACTTTATCAAGTACGGTTCGCCTTACGGCTTTATCATTAACGATAACGGTATAAAAATCATAGAAGGCAATGCGCTTCCGCTTGGAATTATCGATGAGCTAAAACCATCGGTTGCCACCACTCAACTTGAAGGCGGTGATATGGTTTTGCTTTTAACCGATGGAATTTCTGATGCGTTTGGTTCGTCTGGCGATATAATAGACTTTTTACGCACTGTCCCCGCAAAAAACCCTCAAACGCTTGCCGATGAAATATTAAACTATGCAGTTATGCTATCTAACGGACAAAAAAAGGACGATATGACCGCCCTTGCCGTAAGAGTTTTTAAACGTGCGATATAAAAAACATTGTGTTATATAGAGGTGAGTTTTAACAAACGCATAAAAGTTAAGCGGTTTCTTACGAATGGTGAAAGAGTGTATAATTCGTTAACCAAATCATCGCTCAAACCAATATCTGAAAGTGTGCTTGACGCATCTAATTTGTCTAAAATATTTTTAACGAAATTTTCAGAGGGTAGAAACTCTTTTGCAAAAGCACAAATATCGTCCCACTTTTCAAGCAAAATGGATACGGATATCTCTTTTAATGGCTCTGGGTTGTTTTCTTTGATAATTTCCCCTGACAATGACGAGAACTTTTCTTTGATAATGCCGTTATAATTATAATCATAATCGACAATTTCCGACCTGGTTAAACAGTTTTTGGTCGCTTGATGATATCTTTTCAAAACCAAAACAGTTGCGACACCGACTTTTTCACCGTGCAAAGCCGTATTATTTTTAGAAACCACGCCCATTTCGATAAGATGAGAAATATGGTGTTCAGCACCCGATGCAGGACGAGAGTTTCCTGTCATTTGCATAGCTAGTCCAGACAACACTAAACCGTAAATTAAACTTTCAATAGCGTGAACGTCCCTAATTTTGATTTTTTCGATATTTGCAACTATCTCGTCCAACGCAGATTTCATTAGCGAGGCAACGTATTCACAATAATATTCACCTGTTAACATAGATGAAATTTTCCAATCGAAAAGTGCAGTATATTTTCCGAGCATATCACCTATACCCGCATTAATCATTTTAGTCGGAGCGCTTGCTATAACATCGCTGTCTGCGACAAGAGCAAGAGGAGGTACGGCTGTCAACGTGCGTTTTACCCCTTTCCAAGTCATAGCACATACGCTTGAAACGTAACCATCTACGCTTGGAGCGGTGGGAACGGATACAAACTGTAAACCCTTTTCGTAAGCAACATATCTTGTTATATCGTGTATTGTGCCTGAACCCACGGCAAGTAAAAGGTCACAAGACGAATCCAATATTTCTTCAACCAAATAAACACTCTTCTCATCGGCGTGTAAGTCGTTAGGAGATAAAACTATTTTTTGTTTTAATTTAATAAAATTTTCCACCGTACTACCTGCAACTCGTAAAGTGTTTTGGTCACACACCATAACCACGTTCTTATAGTCACCAAGAAAGTTAACGACCTCTCCTATATGAGAAAGTGCATTTTTTTGCATAAGAAATTTTTTAAGTGTTACAGTGTGAGTTTTACCGCAATCACAAATCTTGGTGTTTTCGGTAATTTCCCCAACTTTTTCATTATAAGAACTTTCTTTTTGTCCATAATAAGCGTTTTTGCCATGCTTGCGAAAGTAATGTTTATCTAAAAGTGTTTGAGA
>JAGASB010000090.1 GCA_017621955.1 Clostridia bacterium
CTATATCTATCCACGTAAATACCCCCCATAAAATAATGTTGTGATGGAACTACGGGAATAGGCTCTTTGGTAACGTCATACCCAACTTCTAAACAATGCTGATAAATATGTGGGAAATGCGTTTTTATTTCTTCTTCGGGGATAGACGACATTGAAAGCCAAACGTGCTCGCTACCTTCTTTTTTCATTTGCTTAAAAATAGCATCAGCAACCACGTCACGGGGTTGAAGCTCATCTACAAACCTTTCGCCTTTTGCATTTAATAAAATTGCTCCTTCTCCCCTAACTGATTCAGAGATTAAAAATTCTCTTCCACCTGACTTGTCGAAAAGTGTTGTAGGGTGTATTTGAATATAGTCTATGTGTTGCAACTTAATGCCGTGCTTTAATGAAATTGCAAGAGCATCACCCGTTAAATGTGGATAATTCGTAGAGTGTTCGTAAAGTCCACCGATACCACCCGTTGCAAACATTGTATAGTCTGCTAAAATGCAAGAATATTTTCCATCTTTATCGTGTCCGATAATACCATAGCAAGTATTGTTTTTAGCAACAATATCTACCATTGTATATTTCTCAATTAACGTTACGTTAGAAAGTTTCTTTACAGCTTGTAATAAGTGAGAAGTAATTTCTTTTCCCGTTTCATCTTCGTGAAAAAGTATTCTTGGTCTTGAATGTGCGCCTTCTTTTGTATAAGCAAACTCATCTCCGTCCTTTTCAAATCTAACACCGTAATAAACGAGTTCGTTAATAACTGAACGGGAAGAACGTATCATTATATCTACCGAATCGGGATTATTCTCGTAATGCCCTGCCCGCATCGTATCTTCAAAGAACGAATCGTAATCGTTTTCATCGTGTAGAACACAAATACCACCTTGTGCTAAAAAGGAATCGCTCTTTTCAAGTTCGTCTTTAGTTACTATAATAATTTTTTTATCTCTTGGTAGGTTCAGCGCACAATATAACCCTGCCGCACCACAACCTACGATAACAATATCCGTTTTCATAATATTACTTTGCAAGCTCCAACATCTTATCTAACGGCAATATTGCCTTTTTTATAGTATCTTCACTAATTTCTATTGCGTTTTCTTCGCTTTCCAATACTTTCAAAAGTTTTTCAAGAGTATTGAGTTTCATATCCACGCAACAAGGACTTGTCTTTGTAAAATAGAACTTTTTATTCGGATTATCTTGTTCTAACTTAAACTTAACACCATCTTCGGTGCAAATAATAAATTCGTTATTGCCAGACTTGTTTGCAAAGTCAATAATTTCTGCCGTACTGCCGATATAGTCGGAAAGAGCAATTATTTCTTCTTCACATTCGGGGTGAGTAAGCACAAGTGCATTAGGATATAATTTCTTCAATTCCAAAAGCTCATTTACCGAAAGTTTAGCGTGAATAGGACAATACCCGTCATTTAGAATAACGTTCTTTTCAGGAACTTGTTCTGCAACGTATCTGCCAAGATTTTTGTCGGGAATAAAGAAAATATTTTTATTAGGCAAATTCTTTACGATTTTTACGGCATTAGAAGATGTAACGCAAACGTCGCTTTTACATTTGAGTTCTGCCGTAGAATTGATATAACAAACAACCGCCAAATCTTTATATTTTGCTCTCATTTCTTCTATTTTGCCTTCTTTGACCATTCGTGCCATAGGGCAATCAGCACTAACATCAGGCATTAAAACTTTCTTTTTTGGATTAAGTATTTTTGCACTTTCACCCATAAAAGCTACACCACAAAATACGATAACGTCCGCCGTACTGTTTTTTGCTATCTTTGCAAGATAAAAAGAATCGCCAACATAGTCAGCTACTTCTTGTATTTCAGAAGGCGTATAATAGTGTGCAAGTATAATAGCGTTCTTTTTTTCTTTTAGTTCACGGATTTTGTTTTCCGTTTCCATTTTCATTTGAAAAACCTCGTGCATATAATTTCGTTCTATGGAATTATAGCACTTTACTTTACATCTGTCAACTTTACTGTAAACCTTTTTAAGACTTTAAACGCTTGTTTTTTAATCTAATAATAAATTTTCAGTATTTGTTTCTTGCTATTCTTCTCTATAATCAAGTATTCCGCCTATATCGTTTACGTTTGTATATCCCATTTTTTTCAGGATTGCGACTGCTTTTGCACTTCTTACACCACTACGACAATAAACGAATAACGGTTTCTTTTTATCGGATATTATGCTCGTTGCCATTTCAATCTTTTGTAATGGAAGATTCGTGCTACCATCAATGTGTGTTTCACTATATTCTTCTTCAGTTCTAACGTCTAAAAGAATAGCATTAGGTGTTTGACGAAACTTTTTAACTCCTTCATTTATATTTAGTTTGCTAAAAATATTAAATACTCCCATATTTCACCTTTAGAGAAAAACCTTGGACTGTTATCCAAGGTTTTCATTAGTTATATTAGTAATTTTTTGCGTGTACTTCAAAGAAACTCTTTGCAAAATCACAAGCAGACACAATAACCGAATGGGGATATTATGTATTCTTTTGCATAGCTTTTTACACCGGTGCCCGCAAAGGAGAAATAAACGCTCTTAAGTGGTCTGATATTGACGGCGATATAATGCACATACGCC
>JAGASB010000091.1 GCA_017621955.1 Clostridia bacterium
AATTTTCATAAATAGAATAACCTTTTATTTCTTGTAGGCAAAAATATTTGCCCAAAGATTTCCGTTGGGCAAATACACGACGTTAAATAATATATTCTGGGTAAAACTGGTAAACATGAATCCTTTGTAGAAAATGAAAAAATCTCGATCCTTTATTTCGTTAGTATTATACTAGCAATTTTAACATTTAAATTTTTTAAAAATTATTTTTGATCACCTTAAAATCCCTCGGAGTAACATCCGTGCCGGTTCAAGTCCGGCCAGCGGCACCACGAAAATCGTTAGGTTTTACCTAGCGATTTTCTTTTTACCACCAGTTTTTTACAAAGGCTTTTTGAGTTATAAATTTTTTTGGGAAATAGCCAAATTTGGCTAAAACCACTCGTTTTTATGTGTTTTTGGGGTTAAAAACGCCCGTTTTTTCCCTAAAAAATGCCATTTGGGAAACAATTGGGGGAAAAACTCGTTGGTTCCCAAACGCATTTTTCGTTAGGAATTTCCTAATGATTTAGGCATTTTTATAGCTCATATCTTACTTTATAAGCCTCTCTAAATAGATATTCGTCTGAATATGTCGTATAACCCCTATCAACTCTACTCGTTTTAACGTCGCTATCAAATTCGTGTCCAGACCATATCATAACCACTTCCGGATTAACTCCGCACTCTTTTGCTCTCGTTATAAAGGTATAACGAAATTCGTGAACGTGCCTATCTGGAAAAATTCTCTTTAATAAATCACGGACGCTATAAGGACTTACCGTTCTTGCCTTTTCAAAGTCAATTAAATCGATAACTTTTTTAAGCATAGGCGTAAACGGAATTTTTCTTACAACTTCATCGTGACCGCGACGAGTTTTTTCAGTAATACAAGTTAGATAATTACTGTAAACTTTTATTGACTGAAGTTTACCCACTCTCATCCCCGTATAAATTAAGGTTAGCACGGCAGATACACCGGCAAGGTAAGGGTTCTTTTTACAGTACTCTATTATTTGATGCTCTTCATCTTTTGTAAACGCCCTACCCTTTTTAACTTTATAGTGCGAAAGCACTACTTTTTCTACTGGGTTTCGTAAGTCGTAGTCGTCGGCAATCATAACGAACATATTTGACATAAGTTGTTTTATCTTATGCGCCGTTCTGTTTTTGCCTTGGTCAACTAGTCCGAATAAAAAGTCTTGAATTTCTTTTCTCGTAATTTCGTTTAAGAACATTTTTCCAAATCGTGGAAGAATATGTGCAAACACGAGATTCTCATACGAATTGTAGGTTGATTCTTTTACCGTTTGTTTCTTAATTTTAAGCCATTCTTCAACAAACTCTCTAAATTTTGGATATTTAGTCGATTGTTTTTCTGTTAGCGCGCGATAAAACTTCTCTATGAATTTCCTCTTCATTTGCTCGAAGTCTTTACACATGACTTCAACGTTTAACCCGTCACGGCGATATCTGGCTTGATAATATTTCCCGCGAACCAAACGGTATGTAATAACTTTTTCATCAAAAACAAATAATCTTTGAATAATTTCTGGCATAGATTCTATCTCCTTTTTTGTAAATTTGATAAATCCTTGCCCTTCTTCTTTTTTCTTTTCTTCTTCCCTAAAAGAAGATATTTTTTTAAGCCGTTCTAAAGTAATGCTTTCCGACGCCGCTTTTAAAACGATTTGCATTGCATCGTCTCGCTCTTTTTCGTTAGGAATTTGCTCTAACGCCTTTAGAACTTTGTTTAATTCTCTATCTGTCACCTCCTTACAAAGTATGGCGGACCGTGTAGTCGCCCTATATTCCCTCCCTGTCCACAAGTGGCTTTTTTAGCGTTCCTTGCTTCATCGTCGGACTTGTCCACACTACGTTTAGGGTTAGTTATATTATACTCTAAAAAGCCTATTAAAGTCAATTTGTTTCCCAAATCGTTATCTAATATAAACATAATAAATCTCCGTTATTTTTAATTTTTTTATTGAATTTTTGTTAAAATCAGTATCACAGAAAATGCCGCCTAGCTTTCGCTCGGCGGCTTAACCTTTACCTTTTCGTATTCTGCCATTTTGGAAATCCTAAACGCTCTTCAATCACGTCTAACTTGCAAACGTAATAACTTGCCCTATTGCCAAAATACGCTTGTAAGTATGATAATTGAAAGTCATAGCACAAGATATTGCCAGTCAACTTATGAAAGGTCATATAGTCGTATAAACGAACCAACTTTTCCATATCACTATCTAAATGATTGAAAAATAATTTTCCGTCCTTAACAGCGTCAAAGTTGTTATAACTGTGTTTCATCTCTTCTTTTGAGAAAAATATTTCTGTTATTTTTTCTCTATAATCTTTCGTAAAAAGAATTCTTAATAGCCTTATGCCGTTTTCATCTAAAGGAACAATGCACGCCATAATACACGTCAATAATGCTAACAGGTGCTTCCTTATACGATCTACCGTTTGCGCCTTTAACCGAGCGTTTTACCCTTGATTGCTTTATTGAATCTAAAACGACCTGACCGTTATTAGCAAACATAATACAACTCGTATTCCATTTTAATGCGCTATTGTGAGAAGCAATAGAACCAATTAAACAACTTGCTTTTACTTCACCCTCACCGTTCCAACGCATTGGCTCGTTTCGGGTGTTATATACCGAATAGCAACGATGCTTGGTCATGACTGCCCCGAGCGTCAAAATGTATTTCAGTTTTACACTCTCTCCTTCGTTAATGTTCTTTAACGTCCTTGAACTATAAAAACTGGGATACTGAATCAAGTTTTCATTTGTCGGCATACTAAAAGGTCTAAGTGGTCTAGTTAAATTTGGATCAACAGTTACGCCTGCACGATACAGCATCATCACGACTTCTGCAAGTTTATGATTTCTCAAAACGTGCGTGTCTTCAAAAGATAAATTTGTGCCATACGTAATATTTTCATAGTTTTTAAGTAAACCTATCCAACCAAGCAGAATTTTACCCTTTGCAGTAATGCGAAGAGTTTTCTTTGAGCCCTCGCCATTTTTAGAAATTGCTTTGCACGTTATCCTTTCTTTTGTTATAGCGTTCTCATATTCTTGCTCTTCTAACATTTTGCTCACCACTCTTTTTACCGTTTGCGCACTCCCTAATAGATATAAAGATTGCTGGGGTATTTCCCCAACAATCCCTATTAAACCGAGAATTGTAACAATGTGACTGCCACTACTAACCCTTAGCATATCATATCCCTCCAAGAATAATAACTACGACAAGTTATTATTCTCCCCGCCTTAAAATCGGGGTTAAAAAACGTAAAATCGTTAGGTTTTTCAAGCATTTTCATATCCATCAAAGATATACAAAAATTTTTACCCCATTTTTGACATAAATGTCGTAGTCTTTTAATGCCGTAAATCATATAGTTTTGGTCCTCCTGAAAGCATATTTTTGCGTATTTTTATAAACTCTTCAAACTCGTCTTGTGGAACAACGTAAACTTCCGTCCTGCACGTTTTATCCTTTGCACTCATATAAAAATGTTCGCAATACCACGGCGCATCATATTTCATTGCAAAGAACGCAACGATGTCCGAAACTTGATTTATTTCAATATTATCGTGGTCTCGCATTTTCTTTTCTGGGAAGTCTTCTTCATAAACGTGGCGATAAACAAGCACTGCGTCTTTGGGTTTATATCGCACTTTATTTTTAAAAAACTTTTCCATTACTGGATATAAAATTGAGCGTATGTATCTATTGTTGCCATGCTCTTTCTTTTGTAGTAGCCACGGCATTTTTACACAAAACCACCCTTGCTCGGTATAACCAATTTCAATGTTTACTGTCTTTTCTATTATCTCATAAACGTCGCTTAAAGCCTTTGGCTCTCCCGTATATACGGGAAGTTCACTCATCAGCAAATTGAACTTTTCTGTTTGCTCAACAACCGATAAGAACTTCCCGTAAATTTCTTTCACGGGATAGCCTTCCTGTATCATTACTTCTGCTTCAAACAAAAGTTTATCTATACAGTTAAGCTTTTTACGATGGCTTTTTATGAGTTCAAGATAATCATCTTTTGTCATAAATTAGCCCTCCGTTTAGTTTTTTAAGTACTTGATTTTGAACTCATCGTACTTGTCTTTTGGCAATAAATAAATTTCTGTTGCCATTTTCTCACCAACAAAATTACCACTGCCGATACTTGATGGACTACGAACTCCAATAAAAATAGATGACCACTTCAAAGCCATTTCTTTATGGTCGCCAAACATAGATTCATCTATTGTTTCAGGATAAATGAATTTAGCGTAAAACAAACAATCTTCAAACGGCTTGT
Source organism: Clostridia bacterium (assembly GCA_017621955.1). The sequence continues at coordinate 4,312 of JAGASB010000091.1, forward strand.
CAAAATGTTCTAAAACGAATTCTTCAAAAAATTGAGCTACGCAAGTTCTGTAATTAAGCCAAATATCAAAATTTTCATCCCTTACAATGTAAGGCATTTTAATTTTGACACCTCCTTCTTCTGTTAAACCGATTTTAGGTTTCCACTCAAGCTTTTCCGGTTCTTCTTTTGTGTCTAACAACACTAGAAATTCATCAAGTCGAGTTTTAGCCGTTTTAATCATTTTTACTATGCGAGCTTTTCTTTCGTCGTTCTTCGTTCGTCCTTCACGGGAATCCAAGTATCCTATCTCTCTTGAAATATCCGTTACTAATTTAGTTAATGAGTTGCAAATAATGATGTTTTTATCCATGATTTTATAACCTCCGAATTTAAATTTTTTATTTATTATTTTTTTAGTCATAGATTTTTGCTCCTTTTTATTTAAAATTAAAAAAGCTCTGATTAAAAATTTTCAGAGCTTTTATATATTGCCTTTCGGCTATTTAGTTGTAAAATTTTGCTCTATGGTCCGTGCGCATACAAATATATAATGTTTTGCATAAATTCACCTCCTTTATTTTTTGCAAACAAAAAACGCCTCCGAGATCTTTCTCGAAAGCGTTCGTTTTTTGAATTGATTAAATTTTTTGACGATATCATTATAACATATGTAAAACTGACATTTCACTGCCAAATGCTTTTTTTAATTAAAAAATATTTTTTATTAAGCATTAACACTTTTATATTTTATTTAATAATTTTAAGGCTTGCAAGTATGAATATGAGAGGCTAAATAACAGTTATTAAATATTTCTTCAAAAAATTTAGTTAGCACATCCAACTTGTCCATATTCTCAATAAGCATACCACCTATAGCTACTGCAAGAAGCGCCATTGCTTTATTCTTTAATCTATGATAATGGCTATTTCCTATATGTAGTTCAGATTGAATTTCTCTAGTTTTCATAATTTTGCCCGATTCAATATATGCATGATATAAAATCTTTGACATAACAACTCCGTTATTCTCAAAATTTTCTAACCTTTTTACATTTTCTTCTATCTCATCAAGAACGTTTGATAATTGTTTAACCTCTTCTTCGTAATATGCTTCGTAATAAAAACATGCAAACATAAGATTTCTATAATTATTTAAAATACATTGTGTGTTCATAAATGCTTGTTTTGCTAATCCCCTCACAATATCATCTTCTTCATCTTTAAGGGATTTCTCTTTGTCTCTAAGCATATTTATCATATTTTCTACTAAAATGCTTAACTCTTTTTCTTGTTTTGAATATTCTTTCTTCTTAATAAAACAATAATCTTCTAAAAAACCTTCCATTATTTTCCTCCTTCATATTTAACCTTATATATATTATATCAACAATAAATACTAATTACCAGTAAGCATAAGTGTAGAAACTATAACCATAAGTGTGATAATCTTACTTATAGTTAATATTTCTTCCTTATACGCCAAGTTTAAATGAAAAAAGTCGCCCTTGAATTTCTTCAAAAGCGACTGCTTGCTTAAATCTAAATATAATTTTTCCATGATACAATTATAAAATATACAAACTGCCATTGTCAAGACATTTTTATCCCACGTTTATCCCATTTAAATTTGACAGTATTTTTTTAAAACACATAATTTTGTTACTCTCGCAGAAATTCAATCTCGTATTAAACCGCCCTCTATTCCGCAAGCTTAATATAACGAGTAGTATATAGACTAAATATAAAATGCAATCATTTTTATATTATATTTCACAACATAATGTTTTGAATTAACCTATATTGATTGTTTTATACATGCATTTTAGTTAACAAATCTAAAACTGTTGCCCCAGGTTCAAGGCTGATAGCCGTATACTTTTCAGAAAGTACGACAGGAACAATTTTCCCTTCACTTAAATCACAATCAAATTCATCTACTACTTTAATAGCAAAAGGTAAAATTTTACTATAATACTCCATCTTGCTTTTTTCAGTTTTAAAAATTTCCTTATTGTTTTTGTTTGGGAACGGATACGGCAAATCAAAAACAAACGCCTTCCCCTTTTTAGATTTGTAAATAAAATCTTGTCCGTAATAAGTTTCTGCGCCAAACGTTGTGCTTGAGGCGACACGATTAAAATCAATATACTTATCTCTAAAATCGTCAGTAACACACATTATTGTTGAATTTTTAAGATTATTTTTAATCATATCAACAAAATTAAATATATTTCCATTGTTCACTAACCCAATTATACATACAGGGCGCTTCCCATTGTCTAACAATGCTTGGTTGATATCATGTATTATCTTCATCATGCTTGCGTATATCCACGCCGGTTGTCCTGCAATTGATAAAGTCCCATTGATTATCAAAACCATGTTTTCAAAAATTGACAAGTACGTATCTTTATTGGATTCTTTGATTGTACGCAAAAGATGAGCCAAATAAATATGCTTTAATGCTACTTTAAGTCTACCCAAAGCGGCTTGATTCGAAATACCATCTTCTTGCACCGCTTCATAGATTCTTAAGCAATCTGTCGTATAAACATAAGAGTCACAATGTGGACAAAGTTGTTTTTCTTTTATATTAAGTATAGGAATATTTTCTTTCCCACACGTAGGACATTTATGTAAGAAAATTTTTTCTTCGTCACAGTTCTCTCTAAGCGAACCAAGCCAAAACAACGTTTCTTTTAAAGTGTACTCTTTATCTCCGCTTTTCGTTTTTATCGAATCAAAAAAATCTTCTAACGCTAGTCGAAAGCTATCTTTTGACGACGATTGCTTTTTATATGAAACATTACTGCATGGTAAAACAGCCATTATTTCCTCTTTCTCTTTTGTTATCTTTGCTATTTTAAACGGGTCCACAAAACGATTATTAGAAACGGAACTATATTGGCTTTTTTGCAATAATGAACTAGCAACTTTGACATAACCTACATTGGTATATGGTAATTCTTTTCGAACAGAAGCTTCGTATAAATCGCTATCAATTGATATTATATTATTAGGAAGTTCTACATCGCTATAGTCAACCGGTAAAAATTCACTTAAAATTTCTTCAATTTCAGTATCGCTTGGTTCCCTTAAATAGTCACATTCACTAAGGAAATCATTTACATCAGGATTATCAATTATTCTGAAATATGAAGAAGTGTCTAAGTAATTGTTTTTAGACATTTGCCTTTCTCTCCTCAATAATTGTCTTCGGGTCAAATTTATCTATTTGGATAGGTATTACAAACGGACTCGATAGCGTTTTTACTCTCGAAAAACCAACGTCTTGGCTTCTTAATAATGACTGCTTAAAATCAGCAAAATCGTAAAATTTAGATAATTCTGCCATTTCCCTTTCGCTATTTAAGTGTGAAACAAACCAATTTTCTGTGTTAGCCAAAATATTTGAATGCACTGAAGAAACTTCTTGGGTAGAATAAACTAATGCAATTTTGTATTTTGCACCTTCTTTTGCTAATCTTGGCCACGTATCAGTAATTTCCATATTTTTACCTATTAAGTTATGAGCTTCTTCTATGTAAAAAACTATATTTGATGGCTCATCACCATCGGTAAATTTTTTCATCGATTGATTAAATATATGTGAAGCAATTTTTTTACTTAAAGTGTCTCTTAATGTTGCATTTCCAACTGACAAATCTATAATTACTATTTTGCCATCACAAAGATATTTATATATTTCATTGGCGACCTCATCAACACGATTCGGCGTATGATATTTTTGAGCCTCAACAATAAATTTATAACCATTCATAAAACGATCCTCATCATTTTTTCTACAAAGCATGTTGAGCAAAACTTTACACTCATCAGTAATCCACTTTGCCACGGTAGGATCTTTATGATTTTTTCGTAAAACTTCAAACCAATATTTTGCTTGTTTTAATGTTATCCCATCCTTTGGATTAAAAGGGTTTTCTATTTCTTTATTGACAATTTCTCTTACATCTTTATTTGCCTCAAAAGATACTTTATAGTCTTTAGGAGGTTCAAATCCAGCAACAAAAAGAATAGTCTTATATAACGCCATCTTTCTTTCCCATATTTTTTGCTCGTTGATTTCATCTGGTTTATCAAAAGATAAATTCATAAACTGCTGAACATCAGCAGCTTTTGAGCCACATTCCTTTAAAAACATACAAATAACCGAATATCCTTCTTCTATTTGTTCATAAAAGTTATTCAGTAACGGGTTAAATCCTGGCGTATTGACCATTCTATATCTAACACATTCGCCTTTGTATAAATCTGCAATTGAGCCGTCATCTTGCTTATTTGCATTTGCATATTCACCATTAATATCAAAAATAATTTGTCCAATTTTTAGCCCACACTTATCCGTTATTTTCTTAACAACAGATACTGTTTGTTTTATCATGTTTGATTTACCAGTTCTAGTCATACCAAGCACCGCAGTTCTACGCGCTAAAAAATCCGATGGTTGTATCATAAAAGGAACTAGATCTTTTGGATTGTTGCGATTTAACCTATCGGTTGAAGTATATCTAACTGTACCAATTTTGAATGGCTCTACTTCTTTGGTTATTCCGAGTTTTGAAAACTCACCTTTTGCTTTAGCCGCTCTCATTGGGTCAACATAGTTAACTATTGCCTTTAAAGCATCTCCTTTAGGCATAAAAACATTCAGTTTTGTTGACATGTAAAACGTTTCTATATCACTACCAAGAACAAGATTATCATTTCTCATATAGAAAGTTCCTACAACTCTACAAACTAATCCACCAAACTGAACCTTGTTTTTAGTAAGAGGATCATATTCTCTATTCCCCGACGTATCAAAAGGTTCTTCTTGATTTTGAAAATTGTCAATTTTCATCTTTATCATATCGTCATCCTGAGGCAATTTAGATGAACCCGTAACTCTTAGCAAAATTACTTGTTTATCAATATCTCTTATGACACCATAATTTTTAGGATTAAATGGCGTTGCTAATAAAAATGAATTATGTGGTATACCGTTAACTGTTTCTTTCCACATATCGTTTGTCATTACCAATGCTTTTTCATAATCAATATTATAAACCCAACCAACAAAATTCTCTTCTTGTATTAGTTGGAACAATTTATCATTTCCGTTCAACTTTGAAATAAAACTTTCCATCTTTTACCTCTTTATCTTATTTGTATTTTTAATTTTTCTTGTTCTTCAGAAGTTAACCATAAATCCCTACTAAGCACAATGATTTCGGAATTTTCGCCTTTATTTGCAAGACTATAATTTAAATCGTATATTTTTTGTTCTCTATCTTTGTATATAGATTTTACTTCTTCCACGTTATCGTAAGTAACCATCCAATCTATTTTAATTTTCTTTATCAATTTTGCTAAAGCTTGATGGTCTTCCGGATTAAAGAAATTAATATAAAGCTCGTGCCCTTTTTTAAAATATGGAGGGTCAAAATATACAAATGCGTTTCTTTTATATTTAGGCAATACCGTTTTCATGAAATCTTTTATTTCTAAATTAAATAAACTTATTCTATCTTTATATTGACCAATACGCTCTATTCTTTTTATTAATTCTTGTTTATTAAACCTTGCATCTATCAAATAATTCCCTGTTTGATTATAACCACCTATTGGACCAGCTTTTAAAATACCTGACCTATTTGTCCTATTTAAGAAGAATGTTGCAAAACCCAATTCAAGCAAATTACTAGAGTCCTTATTAAGAAAAATTTCTTTTTGTTTATGCCATTCTTCTATAGTAACTTGCGTCTCTTCAATTAGCGCAATAAATTCATCGGCATAATTTAGTATTGAATACCAAACAGCATAAATAGTTGTATCCATATCATTAATAACTATATGCTTAACCTTATTGCTCAACAATAATGCTAATGCGACTCCTGCGCCTCCTGCAAACGGTTCAATATATATCCCATTTTTTATTTCAGCTTTTTCCATAATAGCGTTCACTAAAGGAGCTATCTTTGTTTTTCCGCCTGGATAACGTAATGGTGAATAATTCATAAAACGTACCTCTTTTTTCATTATACAAATTCTCTTATATTGCTTTTAACTCAATAGATTTTGCGTAATTATTTCCATCCAAATCAGTTAACACTATTTGAATATTTGGATTATCGTTCAATCTTAAATTATGCGCAATTATTTGTTCAAATTTTTCACTTAGTTCAAAAACCAATGCTTTAGATAACTGAGTAAAACTAGAAATAATACATGGTACATCTTCCACCTTTTTAATAGACGAGTTATAAGTTTCACCATAATTCTCAATGTACAATATCTCAATTGCAACAGTGTTAGTTTTTGTCTTGATTAATAATTTGCCACTATTAATCGATAAATTCAAATTTGTATTGTTTATTAAACCTATTTTCAAGCCCCACAAATTCTTCCTTTCTATCCCATTTTTTAGCACAACTTTATAGAACACATTTTCCGGGTTTATTTTTATTTGTTTTCGAGCTTCATAAATAGTATCCAAGTCAGCTCGTGACGCTATAAAATTATTAGCATTTTTTCTAATATAAATTTCTCCTCGTCTTAAAAACACCGTTCCTTTCTTAGAAAACTCTTTCTTTATCATATAGGGTCTATTTATATTAGTTTTCTTTACGCATATACAAGCCATGTCCGTATTGTTATAATTAAATTTATCAATCGTAAAATCCAAAAACGGCTCAACATATTCATTTAATAATTGGACATAATTAGAAATATCTTCGATAATATCGTAATCTACATTATTAAAAATATTGTTCTTATTATCAAATCCAAAGATTATATATTTATCTTCTTCTATACAACTATTAGCAAAAGAAACCATATCTTTAATCAAATCAAATTTGCATTCTTTTGCGTAAAAACACAATTTAAAATCAACAACTTCTGTTTCTTTTCTTTTTTCAATTAACTCAATAATTTTTTTCATCTTTCGTGTTTTACCTAAACCCTACACTTTTAATAGTTAACTCGCCTCTCTCAAATAGAATAAAGTTTTATATTTCGCAATTTTTCAAATATTCTCTACTATTCATCCTATAGCCTACTCAACTATCTGTTACTAATTTCTTTTAATTTTATGATATATATTCAATCCACGTCTTATTGTAAAATTTTTCACAACAAAACTCTCTTAAAATCTCTCTAAATATTCGTAAAAATTGAATATGTATTGTTACCCCTTGTTTTTCATAAATATATCTCCATTGATGAAACGCATTAGATATATTTTCAAGTTGTTCATCAAATATATTATCATTTTTTGAATTAAAAACATTTTTTACAGCTTGTTCAACTTTTGCCGCACTTTCTTTGTCTATTTCCTTATATTTATTCCATAATTTATAAAGCTCATGTCCGTGAATTTCTTCCACTGTCTTGTCGTGATAAACCAATAAACCCTTTATAAACACCTCACAAGCAAATGCAGAATTTACTATACATGCCACCATATGCGACATTACACAGGTTTTAATATTTTTAGGTTCTCTTTCACAAAATATTGCACAATCCACAAACGAACAAGCGTGCTTAAACATTCGACAAGCATCATAAAGTTTATTCCCTATCACTTTTAACCCTCCTGCTTCTTCATTTGAACAAAATTATTTACAGTCATACGATATTCAACAATATTTTCCTCGTACATGGGAAAAATGATTTCCCGTTCTTTCATAGTATATATTTCTTCACAATTATGAGATTTTCGAAATTTATTTACATCAAATGCAAAATGTTCTTTTGTATCAGCTTCTAAAATAATGTATTCTTCTGTATCTGATAATTTATCCATTATTCCTTTAAATGTGAAATCATCTGTCCAATGTGTTATCATCCTGTGATAATCGACAACAGGCATAGCTAAATTGGGCTCTAATTCTTCGTTATCAAAAATATAATGAGAATGAATAATACGATAGAGTTTCCCTTGATATTTCCAAGAATCTATAAACTCTCTGTTCAATATTTGTGGGCACTTATCGGAAATTTCTTCAGTATGTTTTAATAAGGTACCTATCAATCCGTCATAAAACTTTAAATCTTCGATATTGTAACTGTTTGTGGAACTTAAAGGTATTTCTGTAAACCCTTTTAAGTATTTAGTTATTATATAAATCCATTCTTCATCTGAAAAATCAGGATAACAAAAATTAAAAATCATTTTTCCTCTGCTATTTTACACTTTTATCAACTATATCTCTTCAATTCCTAAACTCTTCAAATATTCATACGTGCCATTATAGTATTCAGGCAAACGTGTACTATCTTCCCAGAAGCCACTAACCGTTTTATTTCCATTACCTTCAGGCACACAAATAACCATACCAGCTCTAGCACGAGTCAATAAAACACGATAAGCATTTAACATATACTTCATTAAATCTTGCTTACTTTCGCTTGTTGGCGTTTGTTCTACCCATTTTGTTTGACCGTTAAATTTATAGAAATTCCACTAGCCGTTTTCATATCGCATATCGGCATCCCAAAGCAAACACGTATAATCAAGTTCTAATCCTTGCACTTGAATTTCCGTCGCTGCATCTTCAAGATAATTAGATGCTCTTGTGTCAATTTTATCTTCCAAGAACCAATGAACCGCGTTTTCATCACCTGAAGGTAAAACGTGTATTCCCAAAGGCTTAAATCTTGCCGATTCCTTTGTTATAAGAACGCCTGTGCGTTCCGTTCCCCTAACTTTATCGTGCAACCACCTTTTTGCCTTTTCCATATCCCTTGTAAGCACAATAGGATACTTGTCCTTAATTTCTTTATATAATTCTGCGGCAGTAGGCTCAATCGCAAGTACTGCGTGAACAAACGCGGAAAGTTTTTCTGCTCTATAAGAACGTAAAGAAACCGCAAGGTGTAAATTATCAGAATATGTAACCTTATCGTTCTTCTCAAGCAATTCGTTAACTTTACCTTCAGCGTATTCTGCTTCCGTCAATTTTGATGAAATGTAAACGTTCCAATGCGGGAATTTTTCATTAAGCGCGTTAATCCACTCGGAAATACCTGCTTCGCCCGTGTTAATTTCTTGACCGCCACCAACAAGGCATATAATTGTTGCCCAGTCTTCACGTTGGTCAAGCGACCAAATCAAAAATGCCGCTTCAGACATAGGGAAATTAGGAACTTTCAATTTATTACCGTAAGTTCCACCTCTTTTAAGATAATCAGCAAGTCTTTTATGCGTCCAAGAACGTTGCGCCTCGTCAAAAATTGCAACGTGTTCCACTTCACCGTAGCCAGATTCTGCAAGTTTTACCGCTTTTTCTTCATCAATCTCTAAAATACCGTTTTCAACAGGATTTTTAATTTTTGCAAGCATATTATCACGATAACGGTGGATTATTTGAATAAATTTACCCACCTCTCTGCGAGAATCTGAAAGTTTTTTACTTTCGTTTCTATCGCGACATTTTTGATAATTATCTTTTGCAAGAGCTTCAGTTAATACCGCAACCAACGGTCCATTGCCCGAAAGGTAAACCGCGCCTTCATCTTCAATAGGCTTATCTTGTCCTTGATAAGTTTGTCTTACGGCAACATCAAGCCCAACAAGCGTTTTCCCTGCACCAGGAACGCCTGTTACAAAACAAATGCTTTTTTCGCGATTAGTTTTGCTTTTTTGTATTACGTCAAGGATATAGGCAATCGTTGCATCAGTAGAAACCTTATCCGCTTCGTGTCTAGTGATATCTTCTACTGAATGGCTTTCATAAAGCGTTTTCGCTGCTTCAATAATAGTAGGCGTCGGTGCATACGGGCTAATAATCCAATCAGGATTAACTTCCGGCTCATTTGGATATTTATCTAGGATTTTCGATATTAAATTTGCAACACCTGCTTCGCCAGTAACAAGCGGATTAACTACTCTATCATCATAAACAGACATTTTAATATCTGTTGAAGAATTACGATAATTTGTTGCTACT